>JAMDBS010000089.1 GCA_023487325.1 Patescibacteria group bacterium | reverse complement strand
TATATCATACCGTTTAGGCAAGAGATTGCCGATACGCGCCGGAGTCTTTTGGGTCACTTGTTTTCCATCAAGAAAAATATTTACATCTTGTGGTAAACTTTTTAAATATATCATACCTGTTTTTTGCAGAGTTTTAGCCTGCCAATTTATCTTATAGCCATTAGCAATAATAATTAAATATGTTCCCACTACAATTATTACAATAGCTATCAATACATTCTTCAAAATTGATAATATTTTCATAAAATTATCGCTAAGTTTAAATCTCAAATGTCAAAACTATATCTTAAAACTTATAACTTATAATTTATAACTCATTCCCAGACTTTCGCGTTTCCGCTTTCGACTATTGATGACCTATAGCTTTTATTCTTATATTATATTGTATTTTTCTTATTTTTGAAATATACTAAAACAAAATAACAGTTATGTCATATATAAAAAGGATAAAATTTGCCTAAATTTATTATTGAAGGCGGAAAAAAATTAAATGGCACTGTGACAATATCCGGTGCTAAAAATGCTGCTCTGAAAATGATTGCCGCCACTATTTTAACTAATAAAATTTGCAAGTTAAGCAATGTTCCGAGAATTTTAGATATTGAAGTAATGATAGATATTCTCAAGAGTATTGGCGCCAAAGTCATCTGGACAGGAAAAAATTCTCTTTCTGTTGACCCGGCAAAAATAAATAGTTATCAGCCAAATACTGATTTGGTAGGAAAGTTACGCGCTTCGGTTATTTTAGCTGGCCCGCTCTTGGCGCGATTTAATAAGGCAATTATTGCTCAACCAGGGGGTTGTGTTATCGGCGCTCGGCCAGTGTATATTCACTGGAAAGCTTTTCAAAAAATGGGTGTAAAAGTAGAAATTAAAAATAATTTAGTATATTTAACTGCGCCCCAAAAAATACACAGCCAAACAGTAGTTTTAGATCAACTAAGTGTTACCGGAACAGAAAATATTTTAATGTTTTGTGCTGGATTAGATCAAAAAACAGAAATTCATATGGCGGCAGCCGAACCAGAAATACAAAATTTAGCCCAAATGCTTAAGAAAATGGGTGTTAAAATTAGCGGTGCCGGCACCCACGAAATTAAAGTAGCTGGCAAAACACATTTAAGCGGCGTAAAGGTCAATGTTATTCCTGATAGAATTGAAGCGGGCACATTTATTATTGCTGGCATAATCACAAAAGGCAACTTAACAATTAAAAAAATTGTACCTGAACATATGGAAATGTTTTTGAGTAAACTAGAAGCCGCCGGCGCAAATTTCCAGCTAGTCAATCAAACTGGTCAATTCGCCAATGTTAAAATTATGCCTTATCGAAAATTACACCCGATTAAAATCGACACTCGTACTTACCCGGGATTCCCCACCGATTTGCAGGCGCCAATTTCTGTTTTATTAACCCAATGCCCTAAAACCAGTAAAATATTCGAAAGTCTGTACGAAAATCGCTTACAATATTTATCTGAATTAAAAAAAATGGGTGCTAAAATTAATATCTTAGATGCACATACAGCAGAAATCAGCGGTATAGCTAAACTACGCGGCGCTAAAATTAAATCATTCGATTTGCGTGCCGGCGCAACTTTAATTTTAGCTGGATTAATAGCTAAAGAAACAACTGAAATTTCCAACATTGAAACTATTGACCGTGGCTACGAAAATATTGAAAAAAAGTTACAGAAATTAGGAGCCAATATTAAAAGGATTTAAATGTTATTAACACGTTTAGGAATAGATTTGGGCACCACGAATATTTTAATCTACGTCCCGGGAAAGGGGATAGTCGTCAATGAACCCTCCGTGGTCGCGCTTGACGCAGTAAATAATAAAGTTATGGCTATCGGCAAAGAAGCAAAAATAATGATTGGCCGCACGCCAGAATCAATTGCTGCCAGCCACCCTTTAAAAGATGGAGTAATCGCTAATTATAAAATCACGCAGGCAATGTTAAAATATTTTATTAATAAATTATCCGGAAAAATACGATTTATTAAGCCAGATATCATGATAGCCATCCCTGCGGGTGTAACTTCAACTGAAAAAAGAGCCGTTGTTGATGCTTCACTAGCAGCCGGCGCAAAAAATGCCTATGTTATTAAAGAGCCGATTGCCGCTGCTTTAGGTGCTGGCGTGCCTATCGCCAGCCCTTCCGGCAACATGATCATCGATATTGGCGGCGGCACTTCCGAAGTGGCAGTGATAGCATTAGGCGATATCGTTGCTTCAACTTCGGTTAGGGTGGGAGGAAACAAAATGGATGAGGCAATTTCTGCTTATATTCGCAAAAAATATAACTTGGTTATCGGCGAGCAGACAGCTGAAGAAATTAAAATTAAAATTGGTGCAGCATTACCACTCAAAAAAGATTTGTCAATGGAAGTTTCCGGCTGTAATGTAATCTCTGGCTTGCCAGAAAGTATTATGGTTTCCACGACCGATACCGTCACTGCCTTAAAATCCGTGCTAAATGAAATAATTTTAGCTGTTAAATCGGTTTTACAAAAAACACCGCCAGAATTAGCCTCCGATGTCATGGACAAAGGTTTAATTATTACTGGCGGCGGGGCATTACTAAGAAATATCGATCAATTATTTACTAAAGTTACCGGTGTACCCTGTCAAATTGCCGACGAACCCTTACTTTGTGTGGCCAAAGGCACGGGAATTGCCGTGGAAAATCTAAATGCTTACAAAAAATCCGTCCTCTGGGCTAAATAAATTCAATATTTATGCTTAGTTTATTTTGTAATTCATAGGATATGTTTATGTTAATTGGAATCGATGCTTCACGGGCAACTAAAGAACAAAAAACCGGCACCGAGTACTACTCGGAAGAAATTATTTATTGGCTTTCCAGGATCGATAAAAAAAACAAATACGTTCTATATTCTCCAATTGAACCAAAAGGCAAATTAGCCGAATTGCCTAAAAATTTTTCTTGGAAAATAATGCCATTTCCTAAATTATGGAGCCAAATTCGCCTCTCAGTCGAACTAGTTTTTGGTAGTCCTAAACCAGATGTTATTTTTGAGCCGGCTCATACCATACCCTTTATTCACCCTAAAAATATTGTGGTAACTCTGCATGATTTAGGTTTTAAGTATTTTCCCGAGCTTTATACGCCGCTAGAGCGAAAATACCATAATTTTTGTATGGATTTTTCTGCCCGTAAAGCGAAAAAAATTATTGCTCCTTCCCAATACACCAAAGACGATTTGCTTAAAACTTACAAAATAAATCCCGATAAAATAACCGTTATCCACCACGGCTACAATCAAGAAATTTATCGCCCAGTCAAGCCCATGGAAATAAATCCAAAAATACAGAAATATGCGCCATATATATTTTTCATCGGTCGGCTAGAAAAAAAGAAAAATCTGCTAGGAATATTAAAAACCTATCAGCTATTGCGTAAAGAACAAAAAATTAAACACAAACTTGTGCTGGCAGGGAAAAGGGGATATGGCTACGAAGAATTTGATGAAGAAAAAAACCGCTTATCAAAAAACATTCAAAATGATATAATAGAATTAGGATATACGCCGGAAGATGAATTATCATTGTGGATGAAAAATGCCGATATATTCTTTTTCCCTACATTTTTTGAGGGTTTTGGCTTACCAGTTATTGAAGCAATGGCTTGTAACGTCCCGGTTGTAGCTTCCAACAACACATCCATTCCCGAAATTACTGGTTCTTCCGCCTTATTAATTAACCCGCATAAACCCCTGGAAATGGCTGCTGCACTCTCGAAAATAATTAACTCTCAGGCTTTAAAAAAATCGCTTCAGTCTAAAGGATTGGTAAGGGCTAGTATGTTTTCTTGGGAAAAAGCAGCCAATAAGACTCTTAGAGTTTTAGAAAATATCAATTAATATATTTGAGGTTAAAATGTGTCGAAAATCAGTAGCGGTGTTTTTAATTATTCTATTTGTGCCTATTTTTATTTTAACTGTAATTGGCTGGAGCTTAAAAAGTACTGTTCTTAATCCTAATCATCTATCCAAACAGCTCGATAAAAATAATATCTACGATCAGGTTTTAAATTCCGCGCCAAAAATATTGTTACAGACACTAAGCCAAGGCAAAGACCAACCCCAGCAACTACCGTTAAACGAACAAGACATTGCCAATGCTGTCAAAGAATCGGTTACACGCGATTGGCTAAAAATTAATGCCCAACTAGTTATTAGTGAAGTTTTAAATTATTTAAACGGCAAAAGTAATCAAATTCAGGCCACAATTGATTTAAAGCAAATTAAAAGTGGTTTAGAAAAATTTCAAATAACCTTATTAAAAGCGCAGGTTTCTACTCTGCCCGAATGCACATCAAGCACTCAAACCAATAATAATAATGATCTTAATTGCCGGCCTAAAAATATGAGCGTCGATCAGCTACTGGTAGAAATAAACAAAAATCCTGAAAGCAAACAAGAAAACTTAGCCAGCGGCATACCAGACACATGGAACATTGGCACTATTTTAAACCCGCAAAATGGCCCGAGCACGCTCACGCCGATTCGCCAATTTATCAGTTTTTTTAATATCGGGTGGATTGCGGCGGCAATTACCAGTGCAGTTCTTTTTATTTTAATCGCCCTACTTATATTTAAGCCCCTTCCATCACTTTTACGCTGGCTGGCAACGACCTTATTAATCCCCGGGATTCTACTTTTAAGTTCCGCGACCGCCAACTTGATTATTTCTGCCTTTATTAAGGGCTCAACCTGGAATTTGCCGGCAGGATTATCCGATCTTGCTAACAAACTCGTAGCGGCAGTTCTTTCCGGTTTTGCTAATCGAATTACTTATATTAGTATTGGAATAATTCTTATTGCGATAATTTTCTATATTATAGCGGTTATAATTAAACCTAAAATAAAGGAGAAAAATGTTTGATTACAACATGATGATGCGTTATTTTGCCTCGCCCTTTGCCTGGATGTGGTTATGGATTCTATTATGGATTTGGTCGCTAATTTGGAAAGCGTTTGCCCTTTGGAAATCGGCACGTAATAATTCTGTTGTTTGGTTTATTGTTTTTATCCTTGTTAATACCTTAGGGATATTAGAAATTCTGTATATCTACATATTTGCCAAATATGATAAAAAATTAAAAAAATAAAAAATGCCCTTCGATAGACTCAGGGCAGAGGAGGAAATTATGAGCGAAGAAAAATGTGCTTGCGGTATGCCTCTAAATGAGGAAAACCGCTGCAAATGCCAGCCAGAAGTATGTTACCATTGCTGCTCGTGTGATGAAAATTGCTCTTGTGGATGCAAAAAGAAAGCTCAAGCAGAAAAATAATCAGTATAGGAAAAATAATTATGTACAAACACAGATTTGGTGTTGGTGATTTATTTATTGGCTTGTCGGTTGTGGCGGTAATTTTCGCTGGCGTTGGTTATTTTGGCTACAATATCGAACTTGCCTCTACCCAATGGATGCTCATTGCTACTGTTTTAGCTTTATGGGGCATCTATCTAAAACCCAATAATAAATAATCTTTGATTAATTATCTTTAATTATTATATTACTATTACAGTAATTATTATTTTAAATGGATAAAATACAAATTTTAGATATTAATATCAACCTTGTCGATATAAAACAAGCCATCGATATAATCGATGGGTTTATTAAATCAAAAAAACCGCACCAAATTTGCACTGTTAATCCGGAATATATTATGGCAGCGCAAAAAGATGTTGAATTTAAAAAAATTATCAACAATGCCGATTTATGCGTGCCTGACGGTGCGGGTTTGATATGGGCATCAAAATTTATAGAAAAGTCGAGAGTGGAAAGTCGAGAGTCAACGAGTCAAAAATCAACATCTAGCGACCAGCGTCTAGCGTCTAGCGTCTTGACGCAACGCGTTACGGGGATTGATTTAATTTGGAAACTCGCCCAAACAGGGGAAAGTAAGGGTTATAAATTCTATTTCTTGGGTGGAAAACCCGGTGTCGCCGAACAGGCAGCATTAATTTTAAAAACAAAATATCCGAATTTAAAAATTGTGGGAATTTCCGAAGGCCAATCTGAATTTCCCCAAGCAAATATTAAATTTAACAAGGATAATTTTGCGAAAAAATTAGTTGCTAAGATAAAAGCCCTAAGCCCCGATATTTTACTGGTAGCCTACGGTGCTCCCAAGCAAGACAAGTTCATCGCTAAATTCAAAAAAGAACTAAACGTGCCAGCTATGATAGGAGTAGGGGGTAGTTTTGATTTTATTTCCGGCCGCATCAAACGCGCCCCAAAATGGATGCAAAAAACTGGCCTGGAATGGCTATTTAGATTATTTATCGAACCTAAACGCCTCAATCGCATTATCACCGCCACTATCCGTTTCCCCTTAAAAGTAATATTATCTAAAAATTTAACTAATT
>JAMDBS010000099.1 GCA_023487325.1 Patescibacteria group bacterium | reverse complement strand
TTTCATATAGGTGGCTAAAGCTTGTTTGGCTTTGACCAAATCGCCATTTTTAACAATAACGGCATAGTCTTGCTCGATATTATATGTTTCGGTTGGAGTCTGTGAGGATACAACGCGTATAATTTTTTGGTCTTTTTCTTGACGAATTTCCGCTACGCCATCAATTTCACTAATTACAGCTGGAGTTCTGGGCATTCTAGCTTCAAACAGTTCCTCAACACGCGGCAAGCCTGTCGTAATATCTTCACCAGTAACGCCACCCATATGAAATGTTTTTAGAGTCAGCTGTGTGCCTGGCTCGCCAATAGCTTGGGCAGCCATAATACCAACAACTTCGCCAAGCTGCGCCAATTTACCTTTAGCCAAATCGCGACCGTAGCATTTTTGACATACTCCCCATTTTGAATCGCAAGTCAAAACTGAAAAAACTGGCACTGCTTCGATTTTACTTTGCTCTATAGCTGCTGCTGATTCATTTGTTATTTCTTGATTAGCTTTAACTATGATTCTTTTGCTTTGCGGATCTTTAATATCTAACGCAGCGACTCGGCCGCGAATTCTTTCTGACAACCTTAACCCCAATTCTTCACCCTGAGCGCGCAGCATAACTATATGATTCTTGGTATGGCAATCTTCTTCACTAATAACTAGATCCTGAGAAACATCGACTAGACGTCTGGTTAAATAGCCAGCATCAGAAGTTCTAAGCGCAGTATCGGAACGGCCTTTTCTAGCGGCATGAGTAGAGATAAAATATTCCAAAACGCTTAAGCCTTCTTTAAAATTAGCCTTAATTGGTGTTTCAATAATTTCACCGCTTGGGTTAACCACCAAACCCTTCATGCCAGCCATTTGGGTTAACTGGGTGATTGTACCGCGAGCGCCAGAAGAAACCATAATATAAACAGGATTATTCTTGGGAAAATCAGCAATCATATTATTTTCAATATCTTTTTTAATATCCATCCAAAGCTCAGTACTTTTAGTAACTTTTTCGGCATTATTGATTAAACCGCGGCGATAGAGCGTCTCGATTTGCTCAACTTTTTTATTGCCTTCGCTAATAATATTTCTTTTTTCGACCGGAATATGAATATCATCCATCGAAATGGTCATACCCGATAAAGTAGCGTAACTAAAACCGGTCTTTTTGACCCGATCAACAAAATTGGCAGTTTCTTCAATGCCGAATTTATCAAAACATTCTTTAATTAATTTTTTGAGCGATTTGGCATCGTATACTTCATTTTTAAACCTTAATTCTTTTGGTAATTCATTATTAAATAGAATTCTGCCAATAGAGGTTTCGGCTAATTGTTCAGGATCTTTTAAGGCCGGCTTAAGCGATAATTTTACTTTAATTTTGGCGCGCAAATGAACCAAGCCATATTGGTAGGCTAAAATAGCTTCATTTTTACTGCCAAATATTTTTCCTTCACCGCGTACGTCAGGTTCAAATGAAGTTAGATAATAAGCGCCAAAAACCATATCGAGCCGTGGCGTTACGACCGGCTCACCAGATGCAGGCTTTAATAAATTATGGCTAGAACGCATAATTTGCGAACATTCATATTTAGCTTGTTTTGATAGAGGCACATGAACAGCCATCTGGTCGCCGTCAAAGTCCGCATTAAAAGCCATACATACCAAAGGATGGATTTGAATTGCTTTGCCTTCGATTAATACCGGTTGAAATCCTTGAATACCTAAACGGTGCAGAGTTGGCGCGCGATTAAGTAGAACATAGGCATCTTTGGTTACTTTTTCTAGAATATCCCAAACTTCCGGTGCTCCATCTTCAATCATTTTTGAGGCGTTTTTAACATTATGAACAAAGCCCTCGGAAAGTAATTTGGAAATTACAAATGGCTTAAATAATTCTAAGGCCATTGTTTTAGGGATACCGGCTTGATTTAATTTTAAATTCGGTCCGACAACAATAACGCTGCGTCCGGAATAATCAACGCGTTTACCTAATAAATTCTGTCTAAATCGGCCTTGTTTGCCGCGCAACATATCCGAAAGCGAGCGCAACTTTCTCTGGGCGGCGCCGGTAGAAACAACTTTGCCGCGACGGGCAGAATTATCAATTAAAGCATCGACTGCTTCTTGAAGCATTCTTTTTTCATTACGACAAATTACCTCAGGCGCACCCTGAGAAATTAGTTTTTTTAACCTATTATTTCTATTAATTACTCTTCGATATAAATCATTTAAATCAGAAGCTGCAAATCTGCCGCCGTCTAGCTGAACCAGTGGCCGTAAATCAGGAGGAATAATAGGGATTTTCGATAATACTAGCCACTGCGGCTTAATGTCGGCGCTGTAAAAATTAATAAATAATCGAAGTTGTTTTAAAATTCTTCGTTTTTGCGCGCCCACAACAAAATTTGCTTGTTTTTTTAACTCCTCAATAGCATCTTTAAGGTTTATTTTAGCCAAGAGTTCATGCAAGGCTTCAGCGCCGATGCCGACTCTGATAATTTGCCCATATTTCATTGAGAGTTCGTAGTAGTAGGTTTCAGAAATTACTTTTTTTACTGCCAGGCCTTCGATTTCGGTTTTAGTTTTTTTATAAGCCGCGTCGATTTCTTCTTTATTGCCTTTTTGCGCGCTAACTAAATCCTTATATTCTTTTTCTAGCTGCAAAAGCGCGGATTTTTTAATTTCTTCATTAACTTCTAAAATAACATAGGCGGCAAAATAAATTACTTTTTCGATTTCGCCTAACGACATATCTAAGGCTAAGCTCAAAACCGAAGGAATGCCGCGAACATACCAAATATGCGCTACTGGGCAGGCTAGATCAATATGTCCCATTCTTTCCCGACGAACTGCACTTCTCGTTACCTCGACACCACATTTATCACAAATTACACCCTTGTAGCGAATTTTTTTATATTTGCCACAATAACATTCCCAGTCTTTAATCGGACCAAATATTTTTTCACAAAAAAGGCCATCGCGTTCGGGTTTTTGAGTTCGATAGTTGATAGTTTCCGGCTTGGTGACTTCGCCATGCGACCATTGCATAATTTTTTCAGGACTGGCGATGCTTAGACGAAGAGCGTCAAAATTTATACTTTTATTCATAAATGACGATTTGTTGGTTTTTTTCTGAGCCATATATAAACTCCTATTCTTTTATTTCTTCTTCTGAAGCCTTGGGCGGATTCTTCTCCTGCCCAACCATAATTTCTGTTAGTTCTTCGTCTTGTTCGACCTCATTTGATTCTGTTTTTGTTTCTGATTTTTTGGCAATTCTTTTAGTTTTAGGCTCGACTTCGCCAACGGCTTTTTCGAGAATTTTTTCCTGTTTTTCTTCTGAAACCGGTTTTTTCTGATTAATCATATCCAAATCCAGGCCCAAACTCTGGAGTTCGCGCATTAAAACATAAAAGGAAGCAGGAATTTGCGGTTTTTGTATTTGTTCATCTTTAATAATGGCTTCATAAGCTTTGGAACGGCCGATAACGTCGTCGGATTTAATAGTAAGCATTTCTTGCAGAGTATGAGCAGCGCCATATGCCTCAAGCGCCCAAACTTCCATTTCCCCAAACCGCTGACCGCCAAATTGCGCTTTACCACCGAGCGGCTGTTGGGTAATCATCGAGTAAGGAC
This sequence comes from Patescibacteria group bacterium, assembly GCA_023487325.1. The sequence continues at coordinate 2,911 of JAMDBS010000099.1, read as the reverse complement.
CGATAGAACGGGCGTGCATTTTGTCATCAACCATATGGATTAATTTCATCATATAAATATAGCCAACGGTTGTTTTCTGATCGAATGGCTCTCCTGTGGCGCCATCGTAAAGCTGGATCTTACCGCCTTCTGGCAGTTTGGATTTATTTAATTCCGACTGAATTTGATCGTAGCTAACGCCTTCAAAAACTGGGGTAGCGATTTTATAATTTAAGGCTTTAGCTGCCCAACCAAGGTGAGTTTCTAATACCTGCCCTAAATTCATACGCGAAACTACACCTAATGGGTTTAAAACAATATCTACCGGGGTACCATCGGGCAAAAACGGCATTTCTTCGACTGGCAAAATTTTAGAAATAACGCCTTTATTGCCGTGTCTTCCCGCTAATTTATCGCCTACAGAAACCTTTCTAAATTGGGCGACGGAAATTTCTACTATTTGATAAACTCCGGGCGGTAATTCGTCGCCTAATTCTTTGGAAAAGACCTTGACATCGATAATTTTGCCGCGCTCACCATGTGGTAACCTTAAAGATGTATCCTTAACATCTTTGGCTTTTTCGCCAAAAATCGCGCGCAATAATTTTTCTTCGGCGGATAATTCGGTCTCTCCTTTAGGGGAAATCTTGCCAACCAAAATATCTCTTGAGTGCACTTCGGCGCCAATACGCACAATACCCTGTTCGTCTAAATTTGACAAAGCTTCTTCGCCAACATTAGGAATATCGCGAGTAATTAATTCTGGACCAAGCTTGGTGTCGCGCACCTCAACCGAGTATTTCTCGATATGAATTGAGCTATAAATATCTTCTCTTAGTAATCGCTCGGAGATTATAATAGCATCTTCATAGTTCCAGCCTTTAAAAGATAAAAATGCCACCAAAACGTTTTGTCCTAAGGCTAATTCACCGCCAGAAGTAGCTGAGCCGTCGGCTAAAACGTCGCCTTTTTTGACTTTTTGACTAATAGAGACAATACATTTTTGATTCAAACAAGTGGCTTGATTGGAACGAACAAACTTTTGTAATTTATATTCTTTTTCTTTATTTTTTGATCCAACAACAATTTTATCGCCAGATATTTCCCGTACTATTCCGTCTTCTTGGGCAATAATAATCTGCCCCGAATAACGGGCGGCGTCACTTTCCATGCCCGTACCGACTAATGGTGAATTTGGGCGTACCAACGGTACTGCTTGTCTCTGCATGTTTGAACCCATTGAGGCGCGAGCGGCATCATCATGCTCGACAAAAGGAATTAAAGCGGTGGTTATAGAAACAATTTGTCGCGGCGAAACATCGACATAATCAATTTTTTCTTTTTTTTCTGTGGTAGGTGTGCCAAATTTTCTCACTATAGTGTTGGCTTCAGTTATATAGCCCTCTGTATCGGTTTTAATTGACGCTGGCGCGATAATCGCCTTTTCTTCCTTATCTGCATCCAAATAGACAATTTTTTTAGTAACTTGCGATTTGCCACTTTTGTGCTCTACTAACAAATATGGAGTCTCTACAAAACCATATTCATTGACTCTGGCATAGCTAGCCAGCTGGCCTACCAAACCAATATTTGGCCCTTCGGGAGTAGCAATGGGGCAAATTCTGCCATAATGCGATTCATGAACGTCTCTAACTTCAAAACCGGCTCTTTCTCTAGATAACCCTCCTGGACCGGTAGCCGCCAAACGTCTTTTATGCTCCAGCTCGGCCAAAGGGTTAGTTTGGTCCATAAATTGTGAAAGCTGAGACGAGGCAAAAAATTCTTGCAATACTGCTTGAATTGGCCGGCTGTTAATTAATTGCGAAGGCACCATTGTATCAGGATCTAAAACGCTCATGCGGTCTTTAATTATACGCTCCATTCTTAGCAAGCCAACCCTAAGCCGACCTTGAATAAGCTCGCCAACCGCTCTAATTCTTCTATTTTTGAGATTGTCGATATCGTCAGCTTCGGCTTCCGGATCATTATTAAGACGAATAATTTCTTTGACAACTTCAATAACATCCTCAAGCCGCAGAATGCGATTTTTTAAAGACTGATCAACCCTCAAATTCAAACGCTGGTTCATCTTGTAGCGACCAACCTTGCCTAAATCGTATCGTTTTGGATTTAAAAGCATTGCTTCTAGAAATGGCTTGGCAATTTCCGCATTAGCTAAATCACCCGGCCTAATGCGCTTGTACACCTCTACTAAGGCGTCTTCGTAAGTTTTAGCCGGATCTTTTTCTAAAGTTGATTGAATATATTTATGATCAGTATTGTCGTCAACATCCTTGAAGGCAGCCACAATCTGTTGGTCTTCTGTTAGCCCCAATACACGCAATAAAGCTGTAATAGGTATTTTGCGCTTGCGGTCGATTTTTACCGATATAATATCGCGTGGTGAGGTTTCGAGTTCTAACCAAGCGCCGCGAGATGGAATAATTTTCGCGCCAAAAAACTTTCGGCCTGCGATATTTTCGGAAACAAAAATTACACCATATGATCGTACGATTTGAGTAACAACCACTCTCTCGATACCATTAATGATAAAAGTCCCCTGGGGGGTCATTAACGGAAAATCACCCAAAAAAACTTCTGATTTTTTGCTTTTTTTTGCGCTTTTGTTGACCAAATTTACTTTACATTTTAACGGCGCAGCATAGGTTAGATTCTTATTTCTGGCGACATCTTCGCTGTATTTTGGCTCATCTAAATAGTATTCGCCGAATTCTAACTGAAGAACTTTGCCGCTAAAATCCTCCACCGGGGAGATTTCCTCGAACAATTCTTTTAAACCTTCCTGAATAAACCACTTGTAGGATTGGGTTTGGATTTCCAAAAGATTTGGCAACGATACTTCTGCGCGAGGTTTTTGAAATAATTTTCTCATTTTTGCACCCTCTTATAAATTAAGATCTTATTTTGATAA
>JAMDBS010000104.1 GCA_023487325.1 Patescibacteria group bacterium | reverse complement strand
AGTTTCAGAAAAATAAAGATGAAATTATAAAAAAAGCCGATAAGCAAAAAATCATCGAGTCGAGCATTGAAAATGATGTCATATCTTTTAATACCGACAAAAAAGATGGCGACGAAATTGGTCAATTTGACGCCACTTTAAAGCTAAAATCGCGCACTATTTCTTTTTCCGAGACTGATTACAAAGAACTTTTAACTAAATCGCTGGCGCAGTATATTCCTCAAGATAAAGAATTGGTATTAAGCGGGCAAGACGAGGTTTCAATTTCTAGCACCCAAAATGATTTTAGCCAAGGAATAATGAAATTATCAGGAGTAATTAAAACTAAAATTGCGCCTAAAATTGATACTAATGTTTTGAAAAATAATTTGGCTGGTAAAAACCAAATTCAAGCACAAGATTATCTCAAAACCGTTACTGGTGTAGATAAAACAGACATTAGTTTCCGACCTACCTGGTGGCAAAAAATTCCTAAATACAAAAAGAATATCATTATAAAATTGAACTATAATTAAAGATCTGGTAAATTCAATACCAAGCTATTGACAAAACAGGTTAAATATGGTATGATTTTACTGTTCTAGAACAAATACGTCGAGCGGACGAAAAACGCAAGGAGGTGTTGCGGATGAGTAAATCCGTGAAGCCAATTACCGCAAGGCAAGCCGGTGAGCTTGCCAGACTTCTCGAGGAAAGAGGTATCAGTGGAGACGTGTTCCAGACTCGATTGGTTCAGGGCATCGAAGAGTTGAGGCGCTGGCTAAATGGGACTAGTTTGCCCAATTGTTATCAGATTACGGTTGACTACGATCAGCCCCTGGATCAGGCTATCAAGGTTGGTCATTACGACTGGCACAACGATGACATCACTTCAGAGCATTTTCCATCAGAGCGTTCGGGAAAATTTGAGATGGAAACAGATCTCGTTCACTTCGGTCACGATATCTCAACAGACAATGCATTGGCTGAATTAGACAAGCGCGGATTTCGTCCCGCCGATCTGCACGAACTCCTTGCCTTCGGGGCCAAGTACCCTGAGGTTCAGCGTGAATTTCCGGTCGTTGGTCTCGGCTCTGTCTGGCAGGGCCCGGATGGTAGCCGCCTTTGCCCTTATCTTCGCAGGGACGGCGCGGAGCGTGGGCTGGGCTTGGGTTGGCTTGGCGTCGGCTGGGGTGGCTACTCCCGGTTTGCGGCTGTTCGCAAATAACACTGGGAATCTTGGATTCTTGAATCTTTTGGAATCCTTGGTTCCTTATCCCCTTGGGTTTTTCCCCGGGGGATTTTTTTATTCATTTTTTCCTAATTTTTTAGTACAATACAGATATGGCGTATTTGGGATTAGATGTGGGTAAAAAAAGAATCGGGGTGGCGATATCTACAAGCGGGATTATTTCCCAGCCATATTTGACGATTCAAAATAAAAATGAAGCCCAAGTTTTGGACGAGATTGTGAGCATTTGTTATAAAGAAAAAGTGAAAAAAATAATCATTGGTATTCCCTATTTAGAAAATAACGCAGAAAACGAGCAAGTAAAATATATTAATAAATTTATCAGTAATTTAAAGACAAAAATTAATATCCCAATTTTTACTATTGATGAATTTTTAACTTCCAAAGAAGCCGAGCGATTAATCAAGTTAAGCGGACAAAAAGAAATTTCTAAAAAAGACCGAGAAAAAATCGATCAAAAATCCGCCCAGTTAATTTTGGAAGAATATTTAAATTATCATATTAATGAACAAAACAAATAAAATAATTCTTATTATATTAACGGTCGTTGTAGTAATAATTGTATCAATTGCTATTTTTGTTGGCGTTAATTTAAAAAAGCCAATCAGTAAAAATACTCAAGAATATTTTTTTGAAATTACCGAAGGCCAATCAACTACTGAGATTGCTAATAATCTAAAAAATAAAGGTTTTATTAAATATCCTTGGCTTTTTACAATCTATAATTATTTAAATCATAAAGCCTTAATGCCGGGAATGTATTATTTAAAAACCAATATGAGTTTAACGGATATTGTTTCTAATCTGGCAAAGGGCAATATCGCCGAGAAGAAAATCACAATTTTGGAGGGTTGGACTAATAAACAAATTGCCGAGTATTTAGAGAAAAATGATATTGTTACTAAAGACGAATTTTTAGCCGCAGCCCAAGGCAAAGAAGGGTACCTTTTTCCCGATACTTACCGAATTTCCGTTAAAGCCAGTGCGCAAGATATAGTGGAAAAAATGGAAAATAATTTTCAAACTAAAACCAAGGATCTAAAAATCGATGCCAATACCATAATTTTAGCTTCGATAGTTGAGAAAGAAGCTAAAACTTCCGAAGAGAATCTTGCCCGACTGTTTTGTACGCCTTGGGTGTTGTAAAAGACCAACTTTCTGGTCAAGACATTAAAGTTGATTCTCCCTATAATACCTATATTCACACTGGCTTACCGCCCGGTCCAATTTGTAATCCCGGACTCGATTCGATTAAGGCCGTTTTAGAACCCACTAAAACCGATTATTTATATTTTTTGTCTGATAAAGACGGCATTTTGCATTTTGCCAAAACTGCCGCCGACCACGCAGCTAATAAACAAAAATACGGTTTGTAAATTTAATTTATTAAAAAATATATAGCATGAAATTAATATAAAATTATCATACTTAGTGCTTCGCTTAACATTTCAAACTGCTACAATGCCATAATATCTCGCGATCGCAAAATATTATGGCATTTTTAGAATTTCTGTTTATTTTTAGCAGAAGAATTTTAATATTTTTTATTTGACAAAATAGAGGAAAAGAAAAATGGTATGATTTTATATTGCGTTTTAATCTTGTAAAAAAACGCAATGTACTTTTATAAATGAGGTGATGAAAAATGTCTCAGGGTTTTTGGGCTGGTCTACAAGGTGGAGTCATTGGAACATTGGTGGCAATTTCCCTTAATTCAATGTTCTGGTGGGTAGGATTAATTATCGGACTTGTTGTCGGTTGGCTAGCTTACGATTGGCAAGAAGTGGTTGAGGCTACAAAGTCGGTATTGGCCGATTGGGGATCACGGAATATCTATTGGTCAGACTTTTTGGATAAGCTGCAAGAAACAGTGTCTTTTTTCTCTAGGGTAGTGGGTAATTTGCTGTATTTCTTAGTGCTGTTTTTAACCGCTTCAGCAACAATATTACTGGTCTTTTACCCTTCTTCTATTATGGCTAATAAGCCGTTGCTGTCATATATTTTTGACGAAAACCCCGATCGATTTATACGTTATATATTACCAGTTATACTCTTACTCGTTGGAGCATTGATAAGTTTACTCGGAACTAGAATATTTCTTGAACAAAAAATTATGGATGTAAAAACATTCAATATTTGGGCAGAAGATCCTGAAAATCTACCAAATAACTATGCCGAAGCGACGTGGTCGAAAAAGCTCGTGGTTTGCTTGAGATTAATTCTTATATTGCAAAAATATATGACAGCCACTATAATTGGGTGGATTTTGGGAATTTTCCTTTTACTGAGATTGTTGTTTAGACTAATTTGCAGGGTTTTAACTATGATTTTTTCCGAAGAAAGAAATGCCGCCGGATTTGGCGCCACCATAGGTGTCTTAGTCGGATATGCCACCCACTTTTTACAGCCGTTGATATTGTCGGTAATTCTCGGTGGCATCATCGGCGGATTAATTTCTGTCATTCTTTGTCGATTGCTTCTTATATACAAAATAAGAGTTCTCGGGAGAATCTGGTAAAAAATCAAATGAACTAAAATATTCCCTCACTGGTAAGGTGGGGGATTTTTTTATCATTGTTTTTCTTGCCTTTTTGAATCTCATCTGCTAAATTAACTTAAGAGATAGATTTTTTTATTTTACTAAATTTTATGTTCAATAATTTTTTTGGCTTATTTTCTCAGGACATCGGAATAGATTTGGGCACTGCTAATACTCTCGTTTATGTTAAGGGCAGGGGTATTGTAATTAACGAGCCTTCGGTTGTGGCAATTAATCAAAAAACTAAAGAAGTTTTGGCAATTGGTGAGGAAGCGCGCAAAATGGTGGGGCGTACCCCGGCGCATATTGTGGCTATTAAACCACTTGTCGATGGCGTTATTTCCGACTTTGAAGTTACCGAACAGATGCTTAAATATTTTATTTCCAAAGTGCACCGCGCCAAATTTTCTCTTTTTCCCCGTCCGCGCGTCGTAGTCGGCATACCTTATGGAGTAACTGAAGTAGAGCGCCGCGCCGTTGAAGAAGCAGCCATTAACGCTGGCGCGCGGGAAGTTTATTTAATTGAAGAGCCAGTTGCTGCCGCTATCGGCGCGCGCATGCCCATTCAAGAAGCAACCGGTAGTATGATTGTGGATATCGGCGGAGGCACAACTGAGGTAGCGGTTATATCTTTAGGCGGAATAGTGGCTTCACGCTCGCTTAGAGTGGCTGGCAATGAAATGGATGAAGCTATCAAAGAATACTGCCGCGAAGAACTAAATTTATTAATCGGTGATCGCATGGCGGAAAAAATTAAAATCGAGGCTGGTTCAGCTCTGCCGATAAAAGAAAAAATTACCATGAGAATTCGCGGCCGCGATTTAGTTAGTGGTCTGCCCAAAGAGCTAACGATAGATGACGAACAGATTAGAAAAGCTTTATCAAAATGTATCGGGCAAATTGTTGAAGCGGTAAAAACTACTATTGAAGAAACTCCCCCGGAATTAATCGCCGACATTATGGAAAAAGGCATTTATTTAGCTGGCGGCGGCGCGCTGCTAAGGGGTTTGGACAAATTATTAAGCGAATCTACAGCTAATCCAGTTATAATTGCCGATGATCCGCTTACGTGTGTAGTCCGTGGCACCGGTGTTGTTTTAGAAGATTTGGATAATCTACGCGAAGTTCTCTTACCAACCGAGTTTAAAAAATAATTAATTTGCTGCAATTCTAAACTTATGAAAAAAAACGGCTTTTTGATTACAATTATTGTTATTTTAATTTTAGGATTTATTCTATCGCCATTTTTATCACCTATAAAAAGCGTTATGCATGAGATTACCTATCCAGTGGCACAGTTTTTCACAAAGTCCAATAACAAGGTAAGTAATTTTTTTCGCTTGCTTAAAAATATCCGAGCACTCTCTAAAGACAACAAAGCATTAGCCGATGAAAATACCTTGCTTAAATCACAAATCAGTCAATTACAGGAAGTAAGTCACGAGAACGATATCCTAAAGAAAGAAATAAATTTTTCCCAAACTAATCAAACTTATGAACTAATTCCCGCTCAAATTATTGGTCGTTCACCTTCCGGTTTTTTGCAGTCGCTCAAAATCAATAAAGGAAAAAATGATGGCATTGCTTTAAATAAACCTGTTCTATCTTTAGGTTTTATGATTGGCAAAATCTCTCAAGTTGATTCAACTTCAGCAGAGATTGAGCTAATAGCTAATTACTTTTCGTTATTGCCAATTGTCTTACAAAACTCACGCGGCACAGGGCTTTTAAAGGGCGGTTTAAATGGGTTAATTATCGAAGATATTGCTTTAGATACCCAAATTCAAATAGGAGAAAACGTGCTAACGAGCGGTTTAGGCGGTGAATTTCCGGCTGGTTTACCAATTGGCACGATAGAAAAAGTAGTTTCAATGCAATCGGAAATTTTTCAAAAAGCATCAGTAAAATCTCCGATTGAATTAGGAAAATTAGAATTAGTCTTTATTATTAAATAAAAAATCAAATGTATCTTTTTATTAACATTATATTAATCGTATTGGTCTGTATTTTACAAATTTCTACTTTACCGAATTTGGCAATTTTACAGGCATTTCCCAATTTAATTCTAACTATTACCGTTGTTTTAGTTTTTGTTGGACGCAGCAGAGACGCTTTATTTTGGGCGGCTATAGGCGGTATTATTCTCGACTTATTTTCTCCGCTTAGATTCGGGATTTATACGATTTCTTTACTCGCGATATATTTTTTGATTTCTTACTTGGTGAAAAAATTTTTTAGTGACCCTAATTTTTTTATTGCCACAGGACTATTTTTAATATCAAGCGTAATTTTTGACTTGATTTTTGTTATTATCAGCTCTCAGTGGTCAATATTTATTGGTGAAATTTTATATAACACCATCGTAGGAATTTTATTATATCTGCTATTAAAAAATAAACTAAAATTAAAAGATGCAGTAAAGATTAGCTAATTTATATTTATGGATATTTTTGGCAATATTCCCGCAATCAGTAAACTAAAAAACGAGCAGGGCAGAGAATATGATTATTCCGCCACCGATGCGCCCAAAGATGTATTAGAAAACGATCACCGTCGTTCTGGTTTTTTGTTTTTTTATGTTTTAATTTTTATTTTTGCCTTCACATTAATTTTTCGGCTTTTGAATCTGCAAATTGTTCAGGGTGAAAAATATCAATATATTGCCGAAGGCAATCGCATTCGCAGCCGCTCGATCGAGGCGCCCAGGGGTATAATTTATGATCAAAACGGCCAGATTCTGGCGAAAAATAGTTCGTCCTTTGCCCTAGAACTTTATCCGGCGGATTTGCCCAAAGATAAGATGGAACGAGAAAAAATATATAATCAATTAAAAGATAATTCGCAGATTAATATCGATCAGTTAACAGTCAAAATAAATGAAATCGGCTTATATTCGTTAGAGCCCATTACTTTAAAAGAAAATATTTCTCGTTCCATCTTATC
>JAMDBS010000129.1 GCA_023487325.1 Patescibacteria group bacterium | reverse complement strand
GCGGGTGTCGATAGTCCAAAGCATCTTTTGCAGGCCCAATTTTGATAAAATTAAAAAATTGGCTTTTTGAGCCAGCTCGGCTGGCATTGCTTTGAGAAAGTGTTTTTGATCAATTTTACTGTCTTTAGTATAACAGGATTGAATAATTTTGTAAATCTGACCCTCTTGAGAGCCTTCAGAAAAATCGGAATAATCGATTTTATTGATGATCTTATCAAGACAACTGGGATTGGTTAAAATTAAGCCTACCAAATTTTCCTCGGCATTAGTTTTGGTGCCGGAGATAACCGGCGCAGATTTCTTGTGAGCAACTTTTATTTTCTTCAGCGCATCAAAAATTACCTCTGCAGGCGTATCAATTTTTTTGGCTAATATTTTTAGCCAGTGAGTCCTTTCGATATCATCATCGATAATTCGAATAAAAGGTAGGGTTTTTTGGGCAATTTCTTTTTTTTCACTGGCGGTAAAGCTGGTTTTTTTGCCAATGGCTTGAGAAAAAATCCACTCCATGGCATCAAGCGGCTTTTTGACCAAATTTTGCCAAAGTTTAGGATCGCGCTCCACCACTTCGCCAGTGTCTTTAAATTCCGACGGGAAAATTATTATTTGGCAATTTAGACCCAGTGAAATTCCCATTTCCAAAGCTTTTTGGCAAGCTTTACTGCCGGCCTCGTCTTGATCAAAAGCAAAAATAATTTTGGAAGTATATCGAGAAAGTATTTCTAATTGGCTGATAGTGAGAGCTGTGCCGGAAGAAGCCACGGCATTGGTCACCCCAGCCTGATGCGAAAGCACTACGTCCATCTGACCTTCCACAATAATTACAGATTTTTTATCTTTAATTTCTGCTTTTGCGAAATTTAAACCATAAAGACTGCGGCTTTTAAAAAAAATGGGGGTTTCAGCGGTGTTCAAATATTTTGGCTGGTCCTGGCTGTCTAGGACTCGGCCGGAAAATCCCACCACATTGCCCAAAATATCAAAAATAGGAAACATTATCCTGTGGTAAAATCTATCAGGACTGCCAGCAGAGTTAATTTCTTTATCTAAAAAACCATGCTGACGCAGAAAACTGGCTAGAACTGCTTTTTTGGGCGCATAGCCAATCTGAAATTTTTCAATGGTGGCAGAAGAAATTTTTCTTTTTTTTAAATAGTCTCTGGCTATTTTTCCGGCAGGATGATCAGTGAGAATTTTTTTAAATACTTTGGCCGATAAATTGTTTATTTTATAGTATCGGCTTTTTACTTCTTTTTCTTGAATAAATTGTTTGGGCGACTTTTTATTGATGGCCACCCCTGTTTTATCGGCTAAAATCGCCAAGGCTTCAGGGAATTCCAAATTTTCCATTTTCATTAAAAACTCAATGACGTCCCCACCGGCGCCGCAGCCAAAACATTTGAAAATCTGCTTGTCGGCTGAAACCATAAATGAAGGTGTTTTTTCATTATGAAAAGGACAGAGGCCTTTGTGATTGACCCCGGATTTTTTTAAAGTTAAATATTGGGAAATAAAATCCACAATATCCAACCTCTGCTTTATCTCTTCAACCTCATTCATAAGAAGACTCACTAATAACTAATCTAAACTAATAACGAATAGCTCCTCAACCCCTATTCTACTGATAAAGATGATAAATATCAATGTAGTAATCGGTGGCGAACGAATAATTTAAGGATGTGCTATAATATAAAGGTATGAGAAACAATAACGCTCCGGCGAAAATCGGTTCGGTAATTTTTAATATAGTAGTAATTTTAGTAATTATCTATATTGTTTTTAATATCGGCAAATCAATTTATTCAAATTACAATGTCAATAAAACTATCTCTCGCTTAAGGGCAGAGATTGCTCGACTGCAAGAAAGAAAAATAGCTCTAGAAAATCTTATTATTTATTATCAAACCATGACTTTCAAGGAGTTGGAAGCCAGAAGAAGATTGGGTTTAAAAAAACCCGACGAAAAACTGGTGATCATCCCGGAAAATAGCGGCACATCTACTGAAAATGCCGCGGAAAATATCATTACCGCCACTGATAATAAACCTTCAGATAGCAAATCAGCTAATTACAGTCTGTGGTGGGAATATATCGTAGGAAAGTGATATTTATTGACTTAGCGATAAATTTTTGATATAATTTTTATACTTAGAACCTGTTTAATAATTGTTTCTTAGTGTTATCTAATAATAATTACGGATTTTTACAGCGGGGTAGAGTAGCAGTAACTCGGAGGTCTCATAAGCCTCAGGCCTAGGTGCAATTCCTAGCCCCGCTACCAAGGCAGTGTAGCTCAGTGGTAGAGCAACGGCATCATAAGCCGGCGGTCGCTGGTTCGAACCCAGCCACTGCCACCAAGGCAAATTAATTTATATATTATGAGCGAGGATAAAAAAACAACCAACAACACCACTAAAAGCATTATCTATATTGTGATTTTGGTGCTTTTGGGACTAACCATTTACAGTTTTTTAAACCCAGCATCTTCCAAGCAAAAGGAAGTGACTATTTCTGAAATTTCTCAAAATGTCAGTTCTGGCAACGTGGAAAAAATTACTATTGAGGATAATAAAATAATTGCCAAGCTTAAAAATAATGGCGAGATACTTGCCTACAAAGAAGCCGGCGTGGGTTTAAACGAGTATGGCATCACTCCTGATAAAGTGACCATAGATATTAAAGATACTCAGAAAAATGCTATTTGGGGCACAGTTCTTTCTATTGTTCTGCCATTCTTATTGATAGGAGTATTCTTATTTTTAATTTTACGCCAAGCCCAAGCCGGCAATATGAAGGCTATGAGTTTTGGCAAAACTACCGCCAGATTATTTGGCGGCAAAAAACGAATTTTATTTTCCGACGTGGCAGGTTTGAAAGAGTCCAAAGAGGAGTTAAAAGAAGTAGTGGAATTTCTTAAAACCCCGGCAAAGTTTAAAAAATTAGGCGCGGAAATTCCCAAGGGAGTACTCTTGATCGGCCCTCCTGGTTGCGGAAAAACTCTTTTGGCCAAGGCTGTGGCCGGAGAAGCTAATGTACCTTTTTTCACCATCTCTGCCAGTGAATTTGTGGAAATGTTTGTGGGTGTGGGCGCGTCACGAGTGCGAGATTTATTTAAAAATGCCAAACGCAATTCACCCAGTTTAATTTTTATTGATGAACTTGATGCAGTCGGCCGCCAGCGCGGCACTGGTTTGGGTGGCTCTCATGATGAACGAGAACAAACCCTCAACCAGATTTTGGTGGAAATGGACGGCTTTGAAACAGATGAAAAGGTAATTGTTTTAGCCGCCACCAATCGACCTGATGTTTTAGACTCTGCCCTGCTTCGCCCGGGACGTTTTGATCGCCGGGTGACAGTCAGTCTACCAGACAAAAAAGAACGTGAAGAAATCTTGAAAATTCATTCAAAAAATAAGCCTTTAGCCAAAGAGGTCAGCTTAAATAAAATTGCTGCCACCAGTTCGGGATTTTCCGGTGCTGATTTAAGAAATATTGTCAATGAAGGCGCTATACTGGCGGCGCGCGGCGGGCAAAAAGAAATTAGCCAAAAAAATCTGGAAGAAGCTATTGAAAAAGTTATGTTGGGCCCTGAGAAAAAATCCATGGTTTTATCAAAAAAAGAAAAAGAAATATCCGCCTATCACGAAAGCGGGCACGCCATTGTCGGACATCTGTTGCCCAATTGTGATCCTGTGCACAAAATTTCAGTTGTCTCGCGCGGTATGGCTTTAGGTTTTACCTGGAGTTTGCCCGTAGAAGATAAACACTTATATTCCAAAAGTAAATTTTTAGACGAAATAGCCCAACTCTTGGCCGGCCGCGAAGCTGAAAAAATTATTTTTGGCGATATTACAACAGGCGCAGAAAATGATCTTAAAAAGGCCACTAAAATTGCCCGCGACATGGTGACGGTTTATGGTATGAGTGATAAGATCGGACCGCAAACTTTAGGCGAACGGGACGAACTGGTATTTTTAGGTCGCGAGTTAGGAGAGCATAAAAATTATTCGGAAAAAATCGCCGGAGAAATTGATAGCGAAATATCCTCGATTATCAGAAATGCCGAGAAAAAAGCCAATAGTATCCTCTCAAAGCATAAAACTAATCTTAAAAAATTAGCAGATAAACTTTTGAAAGTGGAAGTGGTTGAAGGCAAAGAATTAGAAAAACTAATGGCCTAGCCTCCCTCACCTACGAGGTGAGGAAGGCTATTTATTTTCAAGCAGTTACTTGCTATAATAAACCTGACAAACGTCAGATTTTTATTTTGGGGAGTCGTCTAGCGGCAGGACGCCACGCTCTGGACGTGGAGATCGTAGGTTCGAATCCTACCTCCCCAGCCATGAAGTTATAAATGTAAGCATGAACTTAAAAGAATCTTGAGCTACGGCGAAATCCGCCTTTGGCGGACAAATCCCCAAGCTTTGTGCAGGAAAATGTATTAGTTCTGGAAATTGGCGGATTTGACTGGCAAAATTTGTTTGGGATAAAATTTATCCCCTATTTTAGTACCGATGAGTTTAATAATTTGGCCAGGCGTAAATTTAATATTTTCTAGATACACCATCATAGCCTGGTGGCTGGCCAACATGTTTTCATAAACATCTTCAAAATATTGATCATTAAAACGCGGACTAAATTTCCCCGATAATTCATAAGGTTTGATTTCTACTTCCGTAATTTGCGACTGATTTTCCTCGTTTTTATTGCCAATGATTAAAATTTTGCCGCCAGAGGCGCGAGCTACAACATATTTTGGCTTGATTTCGGTTATTTTGGCTAAGATGCCATAATTGGTATTGAGGTTTTTTGTCTGTGATTTTTCATATGCTTCTTTGACAATCGGGATATTAAACTTTACTGCATTTTGATGGACATAGCTATTAAAATTATAGGCAAAAAAGCCTGAAGCAAAACCCAAAATCAGCACCCCTAAAGCTGTTAGAAAAAAGTAATGGGGTTTTTTATACGAAAGATCAAAATTTTTATAAATTAGGCTAGCCAAAATAATGGAAATTAGCGCCCAGATTATGAAAGGAAAGGGAACATTTTCCACAACAGCCCAAAAACCGGCAAAACCGAATTCCAAAAATTCCAAACTGCCATTTTGCGCCAAGGTATAAAAAGTAAAATTAATAAATATTAATGAGGCGACAGTCAAAATAATTATCAGAGCAATCAAAAAGTAATGTTCGGCCGAAATTATTGTCTTGGATTTCATTTTAACTTGGCCGGATTTAATTTTTTGACTAATTTCTTGGCTTAATTTGGAATTCATTTTTCACCTTTTGACATAGTTAAAAGTTTTTCTTTACCGCGATTGATCAACGTACCCACGGTATTGACCGGAATACGCAAGATATCGGATATTTCAGAGTACGATCTTTCTTCATAAAATTTTAAAATCATTGGCTCGCGATATTTTAAAGGCAATCTTTCCACCAGATTTTTCAGTTTTTTGGTTTCTGCATCTTTGTCAAATTTCTCAGCCAGATTATCATCTTTACCAAGAGTATTCTTTAAATATTCATTGCCATCAAGTGAATCAACAAAAACTTTCCGATTAAACCGAAGCCAATTGACTGCTTCATTATGAGCAATGCGATACAACCAACTGGAAAATTTACGCGATGTGTCAAAGCCCTGCAAATTTTGAAAGGTTTTTAAAAAAACTTCTTGCGCCACGTCCTCGCAATCGTGATAATTACCTAATAATCTATACAGATAACCCTTAATCTTTCTTTCGTATCGAAAAACAATTTCCGCAAACGCCTCGGGATCTTTAGACCTCACATATTCAACTAGTTTTTCATCGGAAAATTTTTTGATATTCATAAATTAAAAATAGCGCCTCAAGGTGCTATTATAGCTTAATCAGTTAGAGATTACAAGAAAAATCAACTTGCTTGTTTTTTATATCTAAAAATTAAGATAATCGCCAGTATCGCCATCAAAAGTCCTAAACCAATTGGATAATAAATTGATAAATTGGCAGCGCTAGCAATAATATCAATATTTTTTTCTGTTTGTTCTCCGGAAACATTGCCGATAAAAACTATCTTATGATTTCCAGTTTTAGCTTCTTGCGGAATAGTAACTTCGAAAGAAAAATCATTAGTAATTTTTTTACCTTGGGCTAAAAATTGTTTATCTAAGTACACCTCATAATACTCGCTATTTTTTAATCCTTTAACAGAAAATTTAAGATTATTTCCTGCTTGATAACTAACAAGTTTCTCATCTGCTGGGTTATTAATCTCAACTTCCAAAGACTTATCTTGGGCGCCGGCTTTTCCAATTTTCATAAAGTTCTTAAGTTTATCCCAAGTTTTTTGCAAAAAACCTTTACTTTCTACAGCTGGGCTAGGTTTTTGGGCGCTTTTTGTAATTTGAGTGTTAATAATTTTGGTAACTTCTTCAGTATTGCCGGTTTTTTGAGAATA
This sequence comes from Patescibacteria group bacterium, assembly GCA_023487325.1. The sequence continues at coordinate 470 of JAMDBS010000129.1, read as the reverse complement.
TTTATTCTCCAACTCTTGGATATTGTTATTAAATTTTCTAGTCAAATCAGCCAGTTCTGTTTGCTTATCATTACCAACTGAATTTTTTTCGATATAATCTTCTTGTTGATTACGGTTAGTTAATATACTTTGAGTATTATTCTCGATCTCGGTTTTAAGAGAATATAGGGTATTACCCGCAACATTCTTGCCGGCAAAAAACTTATCCAAATTTGCTTGCGCATTAACTAAATTATTTTTCCCTAAATCTTGATAATATTTTTCTTTGGATTGCGTTCTTTCCGAAGTTCTTAAGGAGTTAGCGGCGAATTTTTGGTTAATATAACTAATTTCTTGACTTTGTTTGGTATTATATTCTCCAACATAATTCAGATATTGTTCTTGATAATTTTTCTTTTCACCAGTTGTGAGACTCTCAACTGATTTGGTTAGGACCGGGACAACCGGATAAAGTCTATTTTTATTTTGAT
>JAMDBS010000095.1 GCA_023487325.1 Patescibacteria group bacterium | reverse complement strand
CTTTTGTCATTTTTTTATTTCGCAATGTTCTATAAAACGCCGGCAGAAAACTTACCAGGTTCGGATTGTCTTTTGTTATGTCTTCGGGTAATTTATTTTTACTTATAGCCGCGAGATCAAAAAAATTGACCCATTCTGATGTTTGTTTTTTCAACTCTAGCGCTATTGCCAAGGCTTTTAGCTTATCAGCTTCATCTGGCGGCATAATCAGTCCGTTTTCTAACCTACTGATATATGCTGGGTCATAACCCTTTGCTTCACAGAATTTTCGTAATGTGTAACCCAGTTTAACTCTTTTTTCATAGATAAATTTCGGAAAATTCATTTTTATTTCCATTTTCACCTCCTCTTTATTTATCTTATTATCTGCTTAACCCCTCTATGTTGTATTATATATACAACACAATTTTTTGTCAAGTATATGCAACAAGTATATATAATAGGTGTAATTCTTATAAGGTAGATGGTTGGCTCAGTAATTTATATTTAAGATAATCAGAGTATAGGATATTCCTCCAACTCGAGATTCTTCAACAATCGTGTATAAATTTTTTCACACTGCTCCACCAAAAAATCACTCCGAGTACAATCGAGGAGTGATTTTTTGTTTACGGCTAATTATTGATTATTCAACCAAAAAAGAGTATATTTGGGGCAGAATAGCACTTTAACATTTCGCGCAGCTCAATGTAAACTAATCACTCCTTGTGGCGATGAACACAGCTTTGAAAATATTTATTCGAAGTTGAGCAATCGTCATAAGGAGGCGATTTATATGTTTAACAAAAAGAGAGCAATGTTTGTTCTTAGTTTCTTGACCCTACTGCTTTTTTCAACTGGCTGCGGAACCATTCTCATAAATGGTTCTACCGATGGGAATGGTGGCATTGCCGACAATCCCTGGGGTTTGGCTGTGCCCAATAAAACGGGCATTGACCCCGTGTGTGGATTTTACAACATGCATGATGTAATTGGCTTTAGCGTCATAAGAGATCCTGATACTGGCGAAAAATATATCAGTTTCGCCCGGGATGGCTATAGGTTTGATCGAATTGCGATTGATAATGGCGGATTTATCAATTGGTGGGGAAACACCAACGGACAAGGTCACTGCCCAACAGATGCATATGGATTAACCGGCTGCTTTGTCAATGATAGAACGGCCCAAGGTGTCTATAAGCGCGGGAATCTCGGACGTATCACTGACGAGCAAAACTTTTCCGCCGATTTAGTGCAAGAATATATTTATGAATTGGGGTGGTTAAGTGCTATATTACCATGGAACGCCTATTAAAAATTTACCAAGTATAAAACGAAAGGGATTGATTCCTAAACCAAACTGGGGTAGCGATGGACGATCTGTGGTGTCATTAGCTAACTCAATCAAAGAAGCTCTAATGGCAGCATATTCTGTCGATACAACAAAAATTTTGGCAAAAAAATCAATGCATAAAAAGAAAAAACCAGCACCGGCATATGCAGTTTTAGAAGTTGATGCATCCAATTATACAATAATTAAACATCAAGTTGATGAATGGTGGATCGAACAAACCATTGATCCAAAAAATATTAAAGTGAAATTGATAGTTAAATTCGCAGAAGCCGAACTGGTTTGGCGAAAATTTCAAAGAAATTCAAAAGTTAAATGCAAAACACCAGCAAAATAAAAATACTGGTGTTTTTTTATTTCATAATCACTTTTTTTCCGCTTCGGATTCCATTTTTGCCAAACGGTCGTAATAATCCGAGATTTCATTCAAGTGCGCCAAGGCGATTTTGCCGGTTATCAAGGAATCGTCATTGGTGACATTGGTTGATGGGCTGATTGTTCCATGCTCCAACTCCACTTTCATTCCGCGTCTAAATTGATCAACATTAAATTTATCCCATTTGATACCTAGTTGGTCGCCAATTTGTTTGGCTTCTTCATTGGAAAAATCCATTTTGCTCATAGAACCTCCTTGTATTATTTTTTCTTTTCTTCATCATCTTCGAACAATTTGACAAGATATACACTGATTATTACCAATACGGCCGTGATAATAATAGCGTAGAGCAGTTTGGCTTTCAGCCCGTCAGCAGGCATAGGGAAGTAGCGATCAATGGCAGACTTAATAAAATCATTCCAGGCCAAAGCGATAACAAATCCAAAAGCTGCCACAACATAACCAAGAGATTTCCTAAAAATCTCTTTTTTTATTTCAGACGATTTTTCTTTTAATTTAACTATCTTTTTGGTTATACCCATAAATTTTCCTACGAATTACCCCGTAAAACTCCTTCCCGTAAAACCTATTCCATAGCGTTATCACGGGAGCGTCGCTACGGGGCAAGCGAATGATTTTTTAAATTCTTCAATCGTTAATGAATCTTTTTTATTAAATTCCCCCACTCTGGTTCTTTCTAAAGAATACAGATAACCTCCGACTTTTAATTTTTCCCCAATATCTCTAGCTAATGAACGAATATAAACACCTGAGCCCGTGGTGATTAAAAGTTTTAAAATCGGATAGTCATAACTTTTTATTTCAATGCTATCAATTCTCACTTTTCTGGGCTCTAGGGTAATTTTTTGTTTAACTCTGGCATATTTATAAGCAGATTTACCCTTAATTTTAATGGCGCTGTAAATTGGCGGCACCTGCTCAATCTCACCAATAAATTGTTTGATTACTTTATTAATTTCAGCTAATTTTGGTTTGATTTTGCTAATTTTGGTTTTCTCGCCTTCGGCATCATCGGTTTGGCTGTTCTCACCCAACTTAATCTCTGCTAAATATTCTTTGTCATTTGTAACCAAATGGGCTAATTGCTTGGTGCCTTCTCGACTGATGCCCACCACTAAAACACCGCTGGCCAAAGGATCAAGCGTACCGGCATGGCCAATGCGTCGGATACCGGTAATTTTTCGCAGCTGATCAATAATATCATGCGATGTTGGCCCCTTAGGTTTATAAATTGCCACAATATTTGTTAATTTCAAAATTTTACCTCATCCCCTATTTTTATATCATTATCTTTGCACCAGCCGGCGCTGACTTCCAAAACATATTTTGCCAATGACTTGGGTTTAAATAATTGGGGGTAAGTGTTGGGCGAAATGTCGAAAGTTATGTCTACTATCTTTTTGCCCTCGTCAATAAAAATAATATCCAAACTAAATTCCATCTCTTTCATCCAGATACCCGGATAGCTTGGTTGGTCGTAAATAAATAACATGCCGGCATTATTTTTTAATTCTGATCTGCCGGACAAGCCTTGCGTGCGCGCCGTGGCATTGTCGGCAACATCAGCGACAATCTCATGATTGGCAATTTTTATATTCATAGTTTTATTCACTGATTGAGATTTTGGCAAATTAACTATATATATTAAGCTGGCGGCAATAAGCAGTAGCACAAAAACAAAAAAATATTTCATAGCCATAATATAACATATAATGCATATTTATTCATCCTGTTAGATAACTTTCAGGTGCGTAAGGGATGTTTCTTCTCGCGAAGTGGCGGTTGACCCCGCCCTTCGCGAAGGGCGGGGGAATAGGCTGGCTAGGGAGCCCGAAAGCGAAAGGAACATCCCTCGCGCATCAAGATTAGTGTATAATACGAATATGACTAAAATAACCGCACAACAAATAGATTGGCTGATAAGGGATAAATATCAAAGCAAAAGCAACCCCAAGCTTAAAACCGACCTCAAAAGATTGAAAAATGACGAGCCTTTGGATTACGTAATCGGCTGGAAACCATTTTTAAATACCAAAATTGATTTAAGCTATAAACCACTCATTCCACGAACGGAGACTGAATACTGGGTGGAGAAATTCATTGGAAAACTAAAGAACGAAAGAATTAAAGAACTGAAGAACGGAAAAATCCCGATGGTTTCGCCGAAGGCGAACCAATCGAGGATCCTCGACAGGACAAAGTCCGTCGGGACATATAAACAAATGGGGATAAAGATTCTAGATATTTTTGCCGGCTCGGGCTGCGTGGGCATCGCCATCAAAAAAAACTTCCCTAACGCACAAGTCGATTTTGCAGAAATTAATAAGCAATTTTTAGCACAAATAAAAATTAATTTAAAATTAAATAATCTTGATAAAAAATGCGCCCTGATTCAATCCGATGTGTTTACAAACATCAAAGGCAAATACGATTATATTCTCGCTAACCCTCCTTATATTGATGCAAATAGAAAGTTGCCCAAATCTGTCAAAGATTATGAACCGCTTTCAGCCATTCAGGCTCACGAAAGAGGCCTGTATTACATCAAAAAATTTCTTAATCAAGCGCCGAAACATCTCAAAACCGACGGCCAGATTTGGTTGGAATTTGATCCGGCTCAAAAACAATATATTCAAGATTATTGCCAAAAAAAATACCGAGTTGATTTTTTTAAAGATCAATTCGGGCGTTGGCGCTTCGCCATGGTCGAATTAAAACATATAAGCATATAAACATTGCGCTCAAATAGATGTTCTTGAACGAAGTGCCGGTTGAGCGAGTTATATAATTTGCGAGTGTTTTAGATGTTTAACGAGCAAATTAGAAACGAGCGAATAGGCTTGGTTAGGCAGGCCGAAAGTAAAAGAATGTCTATTTGAGCGCTAATAACTAAAAAATTTTTCAATTTCTTTGCCAGTCAAAGGCCTGGTTGCGCCAACTGCTAAATCCTTCAACCTAATTTGACCAATCCGTACTCTTTGCAAATCTTTGACCTCATAACCCAAGGCCGTGCACATTCTACGAATTTGGTGTTTTTTGCCTTCGGTAAGCACAATGCTAAATTTATTTGTATCTAATTTTTTTAGTTGACACGGACGAGTGGTAAAACCTTCCAACCTAATGCCATTTTGCATTTTATTGATAAAATAATTGTTAATAGGTTTATTGACCAAAACTTCATATTCTTTTTCATGATAAAATTTGGGATCCAATAATTTTTCGGTAATGCGGCCATCATTGGTAAGAATCATCAGCCCTCGGGATTCTTTGTCTAGGCGTCCAACAGGAAAAATATCTTTCGGCAAAGATGAAGTTTCTCTGATACCGATTTCATTTTCTTGTGGCAGGTGCGAAGCTACTCCAATTGGCTTGTTGTAAGCCAAATAGATAAATTTCTGGGTAATTTTTTCAACTTTCGAATTGAGTTCCACCCTATCTTCTTTTTGAACCTTATCTCCCAAGACTGCCGTTCTGCCATTGATTTTAACTAATTTGCGACTGATAAAATCATCTGCTTTTCTTCTGGAGCAGATATTTTTCTTGGCCAAATATTTATTGATGCGTATTGGGTAAATAATTTCAGGCATACTCAGTTTATTCTAGCTTAATTTTACTAAATTTTCAATAGTTTTAGTCTGTTAGTGGCTGGCCAACCCAGTAGAGCTACTTTGACTGAAAAATAAGTTGCCGCGGGAAATTTAAAACATATCTATCTATTGAATCTCGTCTAATTAATATAAATAAATTTTGTTAATCAATTTTTCAAGAGGCAACTGTCAAAGTGATTCTACTGGGCCAAAGGCGATGCGGCGAGGCGCCGATGACTCTACTGGCAAAATATTGGCAGGCTTAATGGTAAAACTGCCGTAGCGATCGTTAATTTTATCTACTGCCTGATACAAAGAGATTAGTCTTTGCTCCAAACTAAAAATGCTCTGCTGAAATCCGGCTTGATAAGATAGATTGACCATTCTTACACCCAAACCCAGCGGCCGGGCATCTTTAGGTGCCTGATCCCAAAGAATTAAAATATATTTTAAAAAAGTTTGGCTGTCGGAAAATTGGGGAGTTTTCAGATACTGATGCCAGCCTTTCTGGCCCAAATACCTAATCCACAAGCAAGCGCCGCCAGCTACTAATTTATCCGCTCGCAAGCGCCTGCCAGCCCTTTCCGCCAGTTTTTGACAAACTGCCCAAGCCTTTGACCAACTGCGCAAACTCGGCTCTAGAATATGCGAATGTCCGATACTTTTGGGAATTTCCGCTCTTTGCTCATCCATCTCATAACCATGAAGACGAAAATACCAATATTCACCCACAATACCCATCTTTTTACGCAATTCTTCGGCTGAAGCCAGATATAAATCCATAGGCTTAAAAATATTTAAATAGTTGAGCCTTTTCTCTAAGCGAGAATTAATACCGGTAAAATCAGTCAGTTTTAATTTTTCTAAAAAACTAGACAAACTATTTATTCTCACTTCTACCAAACCATCCGGCTTTTCGCTTTCTGCGGCCATTTTGGCCAGCCAAATATTCGGTCCGATACCGACGGAAGATCTTAAATATTTACCCATTTTTTCCCTGATTTTTTCTTTGATGGCTCTGGCAATAGTCAAAGCTCTAGCAGAATTTTGCTCACTGGGAGAAAGCTTGATAACTGCTTCATCAACACTCAAAATTTTAATAAAAGGACTAAATTGACCTAAAATTTTAACTAATTTATGATGAAAATCTAAATAGAGATTAACATTGGATTCGCAAACAATCACTTGAGGCAAAATCTCTCTAGCCTGGCGCACCAAAGTGCCGGTTTTTATGCCATAGGCCTTGGCTTCGTAGGAAGCGGCAATGACACAGCCGCTGGCTACATTAACCGGCGTTACCACCAAAGGTTTATGCCGATATGAAATATTCTTCTCTTGTTCGCAAGAAGCAAAAAAAGAATTCATGTCGATAAATAAATAGCGGGTATCCTTGGGAGAGTCCATAAAAAATTCCAATTTTAAATTTTTAATTTCTAATCAATTTTCAATGACTAAATGTTTAAAAATTTGAATTTTGAGCTTGATTTAAAATTTGAATTTTGTCATTTGAATTTTCCTCTTTATATTATACCGAACAAAGACCGAAATGTCTTGTGGATAACCCCAAGCACCAGTGCGCAAAAAAAGCTCAACTTAAAAACCGCCTCGTGAAGAAGCGGCTTTTAAGATATTTGCGTAAGAAATTAACGTGCGCGCATTGGTTTAGCAATGTCAACACGAAGTTTTCTACCTTCAACTTCCTTTTCGCTCATTTCTTTAACTGCTTTTTTCGGCAGTTTCGTC
>JAMDBS010000016.1 GCA_023487325.1 Patescibacteria group bacterium | reverse complement strand
TTTTTATTGAAGCAAACCGCTTGCCAGCAATATCTCAAGTTTATTGCCAACATCTGGCAAGAAACTCAAAGCAGAAACCTGGGTTTTCAGAAAGAGACTATTCAAATCTGTAAATCCAAAAAAAGCGGCAAGCCTTTTGCTTCAATAAAAATGCTGGCAGCCATAAACAAAGAAGCGGTATCGGCGCTTATAAACCAGATAGAAACAGTCAGTGTGCCGGAAAAATTTTGGAGTTTTCATAAAGAACTCAAAGCCGCCATGAGCGACTCGCTTGTTTATTACGGTGAGACCATAGGAATTTGCGGCGATCCGGTGAACGCGACTTTTGGCACGTTAATGAGCACCGCGCAAAGTGCTAAGGATAAATTCATCTCCTGCGCGGAAAATTATGGCTTCGATTTAAGCCCGAAAATTCCCAAAGACCTGTTTTTAACACCTGGCGACAAACTATCTTTTGTGGTTCGACAATATAACCGCCGGCCGCAACTGGCGAGTATTCCAACCGCAAATCGCTTGCTACCAACTGGGCAGAGTTCTTCTTATCTTTCGTCTATGCAAAGTATTATTGATTTGTATGGCCGTTCACGCGACGTTTTTCAAAAAATTTGCGACTGGGTGCGAAACGGCACATCAGAAGATAAAGTTTCGACTTTTCGTAGCCAGCTAGATGATTGTCTCGATATCAGAATCCGGCTGAAAAAAGCAGCGGAAAGGCTCTATCCAGATATTGGCTTTGAAAGCTCACATCGAGAAATTCTCAACATTCTTGATGAAGCCATTTGGGCTACTCAATGCGCAAGGAATTTTATTGACCATCCCACAATCGACGGAGATAACTGGCGAAAATTTCAAGCAATATCGGCCGATATCTCCCATCGCATGCCAGCGGTCGCCCGCGCCTACGGCGTCCGCTGGTGATATTCCGCTGACGATATTTGACAAAACCCCCGTCTATTTTGGCGGGGTTATTTTTTTGCTTATAATTAGCAACTAATGATCGCTGCATCGCATATTGTATTTAATTGATTTCCACCTTATTACTTTCCCTTTTGATGCTATCGCAATAATATGGAAAGTATTTTATTAATAACAGATTTGATGAATATCAACTTGACAAATACCAAAAAACATCATATAATTATTTATGATCATGATATGGCAGATTAAGGTAAGTTTAGGATTAAACTTGCCTTTTTTAATAACAATGTTATTTTTGTCCTCCTTCGCTCTCGGTATTCCACTCGGATTATTCATCCGTGTTCCCCGCCTGCCATGCCTGGCACTGGCGGGCAGGCATCCGAGATGCTACGGCGGACTTCCGGAATTTCTTCCGTCGAGGAGCGAAATTCACGGAGCGGAGGTATTTATGGCAATTTCTCAATTTGAAGCAGCATTAAACCAAGTTTGTGACGAAAAAGGCTTAACTAAAGAAATGGTTATCTCTACTGTTGAAGCAGCGCTAGCAGCTGCATATCGCAAGGATTATGGCCAGCCTACGCAAGTGATTCGCGCTAAATTAAACCTTGATGATTTAACTAAAAGCAAAATGTTTCAAGTTTTCACGGTCGTAAAAAAAGCCGATTCTTCGACGCGGACAAAAATAACATTGTTATTAAAAAAGGCGTTAAGGTCGATGAAGAAATACTAATCGAATTGCCCCAACACGCAGAATTTGGCCGCATTGCCGCCCAAACTGCCAAGCAAGTCATTATCCAGAGACTCCAAGAAGCCGAGCGGGAGATGATCTTTAACGAATTCAAAGAAAAAGAAGGCAAACTTATTAATGGCGTAATCCAACAGATAGAAGGAAATGCGGTAATTGTCAACTTGGGTAAGATCAATGGCTTGCTTTTGCCTAACGATCAAATTCCCAACGAAAAATATTTTGTCGGACAACGACTTAAAATTTATGTTGTCGGCGTCGAAGAATCGGCTCGCGGTCCGCGCGTTATTGTCAGCCGCAGCCGCAGCGAATTTATCAAATGCCTTTTTGAACTCGAAGTACCGGAAATTACCACTGGCTCAGTGACTATCGAAGGCATTGCCCGCGAAGCTGGCAACCGCACTAAAATGTCGGTTTTATCACATCAGGAAGGATTAGACCCGGTTGGTTCTTGCGTTGGTCAGCGCGGCATTAGAGTCCAAGCCGTGCTAGCCGAAATAGGTGACGAGAAAATTGACATTATTTTATTCGATACTAACCCGGAAAAATACATATCCCAAGCGCTATCGCCAGCAAAAGTTGAAAAGATTAAGTTAAACAAAAAAGAGAAAAAAGCAACAGTTTATGTTAAAGATGATCAGCTTTCTCTGGCCATCGGTAAAAATGGTCAAAATGTCCGCTTAGCCTCCAAGCTAACCGGATGGAGCATTGATATAGAAAAAATTGAAGCACCAGCTACTTCTAAAAAAACGAGCGATAAAAACAGAGAAACTCAAAAATCCGAGCCAGAAAAGCCTGAAAAAAAATAAGATTTTATAAATTAATTTTTATATGAGGTTAATATGGCTAATTTTGATATATTTAAACGTTTTGGCGAATCAGCTAAAAAAGTCCTTTTTAGCGCGCAAAAATTTGCTGATTCCCAACATGCAGGCATTGGACCCGAGCATTTGTTGGTTGCTCTTATCGCTACTCCCAATACTCTATCTTGGGAAATTCTAAAAGATTACGAAATCCATCTTGACCAAGTAAAATTGGTTATTAATTTTAATAATTTTCATACTAATCATCCTAAAGGCATTTCTCCGTCATTAAGAAATATTTTGGCTCTAGCCGCTAAAAAAGTAGTTGAGCTCAAACAAACCTCTATAGAAGCAGAACATTTACTCTGGGCAATTTTAAGTAAACCAGACAATATTGCCTACCAAATTATTATAAGATTAGGCGGCAATCCTAATCTTATAAAAGAAGAATTAGAGGAATCATTTATCCAAGATTTACCACCGCAAGGATTTTCACCGCAGAATTTACCGCCGGAACTTTTTCCATTTTTAGGAAATTTATTGGAAAATCAAATACCGGCACAGAATAAAACACAGAGTAATTCACCAACACCTTTTTTAGATGAATTTGGGCTTGATTTAACCAAAAATGCTAAAGCTGGCGAACTAGATCCTATTATCGGACGAGAAAATGAAATAAAACGAGCAATTCAGATTCTCTGCCGACGGACAAAAAATAACCCAGTTTTAGTTGGCGATCCTGGTGTAGGTAAAACTGCTATTGTGGAAGGTATTGCCCAAAAAATAATCGCCAACCAAGTTCCAGCTTTATTAAAAAATAAAAAAATAATTTCACTAGATTTAGCAATTTTGGTGGCTGGGACAATGTACCGTGGTCAATTCGAAGAACGACTAAAAAAATTGATTCAAGAAATAAATAAATACGACGATGTAATCCTATTTATTGATGAATTGCATACTGTCGTTGGCACCGGCAATGCCGAAGGCTCGATGGACGCGGCCAATATTTTAAAACCCCAGCTTGCTAAAGGCAAATTGAGATTAATCGGAGCAACCACCAGCGAAGAATACCGTAAATATATCGAAAAAGACTCGGCACTAGAACGCCGTCTGCAAAAGATCGAAGTCTCAGAGCCTACTTTAAAAGAAACTATCGAGATACTAAACGGCATCAAATCCAAGTACGAAAAACATCACAATGTTAAAATAACTTCCGAGGCAATTTCTGCCGCTGCTAATTTAGCTAAAAGATATATTAGTGATCGGTTCTTACCAGATAAAGCTATCGATCTTATAGATGAAGCGGCCTCAGCTACATATTTAGACAGGAATATCTCCGAGGAATCACAAAATTCCTTAGAGCATAAATATCTTGAGCTAAAAAACATCATTAAAAATAAAGAAAAAGAGATAGATAGCCAAAATTTTGAACAAGCCGCTATTTTAAGAAGCCAAGAATTACAAATAAAAAAGGAAATCGAGGCCTTAGAAAGCAAGCTAGCCAAAAACGAAACGGTGGTTATTGACTATCCGCAAATCGCTAAGGTCGTTTCTCTTTGGACCAAAATACCTCTAGAGAATTTGATCCAATCGGAAAAAGGCAAATTTTCCAATATTGAGGCATTATTATCCAAATATATTATCGGCCAAAAAGAAGCCATTCAAAGCATTAGTGAATCGATAAAACGAGCTAAAGCAGGGGTAAGTAACCCCAATCGACCTTTAGGCGTATTTATGTTTTTAGGGCCAACCGGAGTGGGAAAAACCGAGCTTTCTAAAGTATTGGCGCGCACTATTTTTGACTCCGAGAACAATCTGATAAAAATTGATATGAGCGAGTTTATGGAAAAACACAACATATCTCGTTTAATTGGCGCGCCCCCTGGCTACGTCGGCTTTGAGGAAGCTGGCAAATTAACCGAAAGTGTCCGCCGTAAGCCATATTCGGTAATATTGTTTGATGAAATTGAAAAAGCTCATCCAGAGGTTTTTAATATTTTATTGCAAATTATGGAGGATGGTTATTTAACCGATTCTAAGGGCAAAAAGGTTAACTTTAAAAACACCATAATTATTATGACCTCCAATATCGGCATAAAAGAATTAAGCGAGCAAGCCGCTATCGGTTTTAAAAACGAAGAACAGAGCGAGCAGAAACAATTCCAAAGAGAATATGAAAAAATTAAATCTCGAGTTCTTGGCCAATATAAAAATCATTTTCGCCCTGAATTCTTAAACCGAGTCGACAAGACCATTGTTTTTAAACCCCTGCAAAAGCAGGACTTGCATAAAATTACTACACTGCAAATTCAGCAGCTTAGAAACAGATTGTTAGAACAAAATATTAAACTATTGGTTAATAAAGCTGTTATTGATTTTGTTGTTGATCACGGCTTTGATCCCACTTTAGGCGCCCGTCCCATACGTAGAGCAATTACCGAATTTTTAGAAAACCCACTCGCTGATAAAATCTTGTCGGGCGAAATTAAGGCACATCAGACAACTAAAGCAATAATTAAAAATAATAAAGTTACGTTTATCAAGCAATCTAAGCGAGATAAATAATAGCGAGATAATTTATGCCGCAAAAATTAGAATTAATTGATTTATTGAAAAAAACCGGCAACTATTTAAATAAAGCCGACCAAGATTTAATAACAAAGGCTTATTATTTTGCCAAAGATGCGCATAAAGGAGAAAAACGCGGTACCGGTGAAGAATATATCAATCATCCGCTACACAGCGCATATCTACTAGCTATAAATAATTTTGATGCGCAAACAATTGCCGCGGCGCTCTTACACGACGTAGCCGAAAATAATCCTCATAAAATAAAGTCATTAAAAGCAGAATTTGGCCCGGAAATTTTTGAAATCATTGACGGCGTTACCAAGCTTGGCAAAATAAAAATAAAAAAATCCTGGTTTTTTCCTCTTAATTTATTACAAAACCGTCGCCAAAAACAATTAGGATATGAACGACACATTGAATCGTTAAGAAAAATGCTTCTGGCAATGGCCAAAGATTTAAGAGTGGTAATGATTAAATTTGCTGATCGCATCCACAACATGCAAACCCTAAAAGGTGTACGGCCCGAAAAACGCGAACGCATCGCTCGAGAGACACTAGAAATATACGCACCGTTAGCTTACAGATTAGGCATGGGAAAAGTAAAAGGAGAACTAGAAGACCTAGCCTTTCCTTATGCTTACCCCAAAGAATACCAAAAAGTTAAAAATATTGTCGGTCATAAATACGAAGAAAAAGAAGAATATTTGAAAAAGGTTATTGAAGTGTTAGAAAATAAAATACACAAAGTTGGCATTAAGGCCAAAATCCATGGCCGGCGTAAGCACCTTTATTCTCTGTACAAAAAATTAAAAAAATATGATTTTGATATTACCAAAATCTACGATTTGGTCGCTGTACGAATAATTGTCAACAACTTAGAAGATTGCTATAAAGTTTTGGGCATTATTCACCAAACATGGAAACCATTAATTGGTCGGATTAAGGATTATATTGCCGTACCTAAACCCAATGGTTATCAGTCGCTTCATACCACTGTTTTTGCTATTGATGGCGAGATTGTCGAAATCCAAGTTCGCACTAAAGAAATGCACGACAAGGCCGAAAATGGTATTGCCGCTCATTGGCATTATAAAGACATAAGACAAAAACCTGCCAATATGGCTAAGATCGCCAAAGACCAACTGGTCTGGTTAAAGGAATTAGAAAAATGGCAGCAAAACATCAAAGACTCTAAGGAATTTTCACAAATTTTAAAAATAGATTTTTTTAAAGATAGAATTTTTGTCTTCACCCCGCAGGGCGATGTTCACGATCTACCACTAGGCGCTACCCCCGTTGATTTTGCCTACGCGATCCACAGCGACGTCGGTAATACTTGCGTTGGAGCTAAATTAAATGGAAAAATGATAAAATTAGACCAGCCGCTAAAAAATGGCGATATTGTTGATATTATTACTAAAAAAGAATCTGAACCCAAGCGCGATTGGCTAAAATTTGTTAAAACTTCCCGTGCCCGAGGCCGAATAAAATCATATCTTACGAAAAAATAAACATTGTAATATCCACCGATAAATGCTAAACTGAGTTTAAATAAAAGTAATTTTAAGGAATAAAATGAAGAATTTGCTACAAGCGCCCAGCGGTACACGCGATATTTTACCAGAAGAGCAAAAATATTGGAATTTTGTAAACAATATTATCGAAAAAAGAACTAAAGCATTTAGTTTTGATAAAATCAGCACACCTATTTCTGAATATAAAAAGATTTTTACTCGCGCTATCGGCGAAAATACCGATATCGTCGAGAAAGAATTGTTTGAGGTCGCAAGAAACAGCGCACTTTACAACGAAGACGAAACCGCTAAAGAACCTCTGGCTTTACGACCAGAAGGAACAGCGGGCGTTGTTCGCTCCTATTTGCAAAACGGCATGCAAATCTGGCCTCAACCCGTAAAACTCTCCTACTTCGGACCAATGTTTCGCTATGATAGACCACAAAAGGGAAGATATAGACAGTTTAACCAGGCTGGCATCGAAATCATTGGTGACGACAGCTCACTTTCCGACAGCATCGCTATTTTATTGCTTTGGCAGATTTTTACCGATCTTGGTTTATCAGATGACATAGTTTTAGAAATTAACAGTATCGGCTGTAAATCCTGTCGTAATAAATTCAAAAAGAAGCTGCTTGAATATTATCAAAATTACAAAAATTTTCTCTGCCGAGACTGTCTAAAAAGAATGGATACTAATCCTTTAAGATTATTAGACTGCAAGGAGGAAAAGTGTCAAAAAATTGCTGCGGCAGCGCCGCAATTGATTGATTACCTTTGTATTGATTGTAAAAATCATTTTATATTCAAAAAT
>JAMDBS010000138.1 GCA_023487325.1 Patescibacteria group bacterium | reverse complement strand
GAAATTAGGCATAAAAATTCTAGCTGGCGCAGAAGTTAATATTATGGCCAATGGCAATTTAGATTTGTCTGATAAATATCTTGCTAAATTAGACTTTGTCATCGCCTCTGTTCATAGCGGTTTTCGTCAGGAAAAAGATAAAATGACTCAAAGAATTATTAAAGCTATAAGCAATACGAACGTTAATGTATTAGGTCATCCAACAGGAAGATTAATAGAAAAGCGTAGTGGCATTGAGGCAGATTGGGAAAAAATATTTAAAATTGCCGCTCAAAATAAAGTGGCGATGGAAATTAACGCCCAGGCCGATAGATTAGATTTAAATGATTCAATGATTTTACTAGCCCAAAAATATGGCATAAAATTTATCATTAGCACTGATTCGCATAATATTCCGCAGTTAAATAATATACGCTACGGAGTAGCTATGGCACGTCGCGGCTGGTGCGAAAAAAAGGATATTTTAAATACTTTATCGTTAAATGACTTTATCAAAGCCCTAAACACTTGACTTTTTGAGAATAATCAGGTATCATAAATACCGTATTTTTATTTTTGCTTCATTAACATTTACATACAAAATCAATAAAAAGAGGAGGAAGGAAAGTGCTAAAAAAGGCGGCTCAAAAACCACGGGGATTTCAGTTGGTACCAGAACCACCAGTTATTACCGAGGCTGACAACAAAAGTTTAAAAGAAGGTTTAGAACATCCTACTGCTTGTCGCAGATGTGTGGCCAGTTTGCTAATGATTGGCGAAGACATGAGGGAAAAGAAAGACTTTTGTTTTTTTGCGATTAACCAACTTCTTCGTTTTTACCGCTGTTCCCGTCGCGCAGTAGATACAAAAAAACACCATGAGATGTTGACAACATATACCGGCGATCCCAATTTTATTGAACAAATCCGGCGGCATCAGGTGTTTTTTCATTCAGCAGGTTTTCCTAAGAGCTTAATCCCTCACAAAGAGATTGAATGCGAAGTTGAGGGTTTGATGAGTTATCTTAGGGATACCGCTATTAATCATGTCGAAAAAACTGCAGCCAAGCTTGGCTTACTTTTAGACAGTCGACTCGTGATGCGAGGGACAGTAAAGTCAAGAGTAATTACCAAACTTCTCGTTCAAGTCCGTCATTTTTTAGCTGAGTTCCGTAGAAAGTGGGATTATATTCTTAGTTCGTCCGACATTCCTATCGACATGGAAGATTTTCCTGTAGTGATTCGATTGCAAATTCTGTTGGATAATCTGGAATAAAATAAAAAAGGAGGAATGAAGGAATGGCAACGATCTGGGTAGACGAAAGGCCTCAGACAAAATTTCGAATTGGCGACAAGGTGCGGTTTAAAACCGGCTTTATGGCAGGGTTTTTAATCGTTGTTGCCAACATCTATCCCGTTAATGGCGGGGACGTATGTGATTTGGACATTTATTGCGGATCACACAAGCAATCCTGCATTGCCAAGATCGACGACTTGATTATTCTTTAATCGCTACGGTGCAAACTGAAAGGAGGCGATGTCTTTGCGCTAAGAATTTTGGCTTTATTCGGAATTCTGGGATTTTCATTCCAAACGCAAAATGAAGGAGGAAAAACATTCCATGCCAGTTATGAATCCTGAAGTTAGGCCTTTATTCCCCGAGGATCAGCAGGAGATCGGTGAGTCTTTTGTGATCAAAGAAAAAACACCTGAAACTCGTGTAATTCCTGAATCAGTTTGGGAACAAAAATGTGCCAACTGTCATCGCTTGATTGCAAAAATCAAAAAAGGCATTGGCCAAAAAGGCTTCAACGATCAAGCGCGTAATGTCGAGTTTCTTCTTTCACGCCACTCCGTCTGTACGCGAGCTCGTTCAGGTGATTGCATGCGAAGGGTTGAACTCGATCATTTCCTGAGGACATTAAAACACAAGCTTGTGTTGTTGTGTTCTGGGAACTTCTCCGGTCAAATCGGCCGCATCTTTGCGGTCGAGATCCGAGAAGGTCGGGAAAGTCGCAAGATAATGTTCCAGGTCCAGATCGAGCAAAGGGTTGATGGGGAGGTCAAAACCCTGGGAATCTTGATTCTGGCTGAAGACGTCAAGTTTTTGAAGGGGGTACAGCATGCCACCAGAAACTGACATCCGAGGTCAGAAAAAACTTCTGGAGATTCAGAAATCCAATCGGGATTTGGTCAAAAAAGTTCGCGAAAAAAAGAAAAAAGGCGAACTCAGACTTGGGTGAAGAAAGACGAACTGAAGGAGGAAGAATGCGCGGTAAACGGATGAGGGTCGTGAGGCCCTTTATCAATTCCAACATTCCTTTTCGGGGAATGGAGGGAACTATCTATCTTGCCTTAGGTGGTTTTATCACCTTGAAGCATGAAAAAGACGGATCCCTTCATTGTTACCACATCGGCGAACTCGCGCCTTGCGGCGGGAGTTAACCGACTCAACTGTCATTATTTGCCCCGTACTTTTGCTAGAAATTAAAATCTAAGCAAGAGTGCGGGGTTTTATTTTTGTGGTCAAAAAATTAATATTATGTTAATATAAAAATACCTATGTCATTTATTGATATTTCAAATTTATCAAAAATTTATACTATTCCCGGCAAGGGGAAAATTGTTGCTTTGGATAATGTTAATCTAAAAATAGATCAAGGTGAATTTGTTTGTTTGGTTGGTCCGTCCGGTGCGGGTAAATCAACTTTAATTCGCATGTTAATCAAGGAAGAACAGCCTACTAAAAACTTCACAAACTTCCAAGGCAAAGATATTACTAAAATTAAAAATAAAGAAATTCCCTATTATCGCCGTAAAGTTGGGGTGGTTTTTCAAGACTACAAATTATTGCCGCAAAAAACTGTTTACGAAAATATCGCCTTTGCCTTGGAAGTTTGTGAAGTTTACCCACGCGAAATAAGGGAAAAAGTGATTAGGATTTTAGAGATGGTGGGTTTGTCTAATCGATCAGAAAATTATCCCCACGAGCTTTCCGGCGGCGAGCAGCAGCGCGTAGCCATTGCCCGTTCGCTGGTACATTCGCCGCAAATTGTAATTGCCGACGAGCCAACCGGAAATTTGGATCCAATCAATTCTAAAGATATTATCGATTTATTTTTACGCATCAACAAAGCCGGCGCCTCGGTAATTTTAGCCACCCACAGCCAGGAAATCGTTAACTCTTTACAGAAAAGAGTGGTGACGGTAAAGGGCGGCAGAATAGTTTCCGATTTACGCTCTGGTAAATATAGGATATAAAATGAAAAACAATACATTTCGTACCATTATTAAACTCGGTTTTGTAAATTTTTGGCGCAATCGCTGGCTTTCCATTGCCGCGACTTTAATTATGGTTTTGACACTGCTGACAATTAGCATTTTTGGGATTTTTAATATCGTCATTGATACAACTATTAATAACATTAAAGAGAAAATAGATATATCCGTTTATGTTAATGATTCTGCTTTAGATAGCCAGGTTAAGGAAATGCAGAATCAACTTTTAGCCCGAAGTGATGTAAAATCGGTTAACTATGTTTCTAAAGAAGAAGCGTTTAAACGCTGGCAGGATTTGCGCACTTCCGATAAAATTAAGGGTTTAATTACTGCCGAAGAAAATCCGCTCCCCCGCAGTTTAGAAATAAAAGCCAATGATCCTGAACAATTAGATACAATTACCCAATTTGTTTCTTCAGACCGTTTTAAGCCGATTGTGCGTTCGATAAGTTATCAGCGCAACAAAGACATTGTGCAAAAACTTATTAATATTACTAATTTTACCCGTAAAATCGGTTGGACATTATCAATATTTTTTGTAATAATTTCTGTTCTGGTTATTTTAAATACCATTCGGTTGACAATTTTTACCCGAAAAGACGAAATTGAAATTATGAAATTGGTTGGCGCCTCGGATGTGTTTATTCGGGTGCCATTTGTTATCGAAGGCATGCTTTATGGCATTTTTGCCTCGATATTAACTTTGATTTTAATAGGTATTGGCGTACATTCCATCTCGCCGATGATCACTCGTTACTTGGGTGATGTTAATCTGGATTTAGTCAACTTTTATTGGCAATATATTGGCTTAATTTTCTTGTTTGAGTTGCTGTTGGGTATATTTATTAGCGTTATTTGCAGTTTGTTTGCTATCCGCCGCCACTTGAAAATATAAAGAAGTTGTGCTATAATAATTTTAACGAGGGGAAAATGAAAAAAAGCATATTTTTTAGAATAAAGACCTGGCTGAAATTTTCACTTTTAACAGTTGCGGGTCTTTTTATTTTTGTCTCAATTTTTCCCCAATTTTCTCAGGCTGCCAGTTTATCCGATTTATATCAAAAGAAAAATCAAGTTTCCAATACCATAACCCAAAGCCAAAAAGCCGCTGACGAAAAGAAAGCCCAAGCCGCCAAAATTGCCTCTGATCTCAAGAAGGTTAACCAAGACATTGCTGACACCCAAGCAAAAATAAATGAGACCCAAGATCAAATCAATCAGGCGGAAAAAGACTTAGAAAATACTCAGAATGAAATTAATAAAAAAGAAAATGAATTAAAGGAACAAGTTGCCAATCGCAATGAAGCTTTGCGGGTAATTTATGAAAACTCCGGCAAAGACAATTTTGAAATAGTGTTAGGCGCCAATACTCTATCGGAAGTAGTCAACTATAATGAATACATCGATGCTTTAGAGCAAAAGATTGAATCAACGATCATTGAGATAACGCAAATCCGCAATGACCTAGAAAATAAAAAGAATGATTTGATTATCAAAAAAGGCAAGCTCGATGAAATGAAATCTCAGCAGCAAGCCTATAAAGATGGCTTGGCCCAGACTCAGAATCAGAAGAATTCATTGTTAAGTGATACCAAAGCCCAACAGAAAAGCTATGAACAGGAAGTTGCTGAGGCGCAAAAATTAGATAAACAAATTCAGGCCGAAATTTCTTCGATGTTGGCGGCACAAAATTCCAGCGGTCGGACAATTATTGCGCGTGACAGAGGAACTTCTTCGGTTGGTTTGCAATGGCCAATGGATTACAGAACAATTTCTGCTTATTTTGGCGAACCAATGCCTTACCAGCTTTATCATACCGGCATTGATTTAACCAATATCGCCGGTACACCTGTTTATTCTTCTGCCGATGGCACTGTAACATTTGCCGCTCTCTATGGCGGTTATGGTAATTTTATTATTATCGGCCATAATGCTCGTTTTGCTACGGCCTACGCCCATCTTTCTGCCTTTAATGTTGCTGCCGGACAAGAAGTAAAAAGAGGCCAATTAATAGGCTATAGCGGCGGCATCCCCGGTGCGCCCGGAGCAGGTAATACCACTGGACCGCATTTGCATTTTGAAGTCCGCGAATACGGCAATCCCGTCAATCCGTTAAATTATCTTCCGTAATATCAATTTCCGCCAATAAACGAAATTGTTAATTGGGCGTTCCACTTATAACTTAAGACTTATAACTTATGACTTTTTCCAAAGGAGGTTGGCAATTACCTTCTTTTTTAATATAATTAAGGCAACAATAAAGGTGGTTTATGGTAAAAAAAGAAAATATTATTGATAATACAGTTCAAGACGAAGAAAAAGTTCTGGATCTGAGCCTGCGGCCTTTAAGGCTAGTTGATTATATTGGTCAGGATAAAGTCAAGGAATCAATCAGTATTTTTATTCAAGCCGCTCAAAAACGCTCGGAATCAATCGAGCATGTGTTAATTTATGGTGGTCCAGGTTTAGGAAAAACAACCTTAGCGCATATTATTGCCCGAGAAATGGGTACCGGCATTCAGGCTACTTCTGGTCCGGCCATAGAACGTACCGGCGATCTGGCTTCGATTTTAACCAACCTAACCGATGGTGATATTTTATTTATCGACGAAATCCATCGGTTAGCCAGACCAATCGAGGAGACACTCTACTCAGCGATGGAGGATTTTGCGTTGGATCTAGTTTTGGGTAAAGGACCTTCGGCTAAAACCTTAAAAATAGACTTGCCGCGTTTTACGCTTATCGGCGCTACCACCAGAATCGGCCTAATTTCCTCGCCTCTGCGCGATCGCTTTGGCGCCATTCATCATTTAGATTTTTATAACGAGAAAGACCTTCAAAAAATCATTTCTCGCTCAGCGAAAATTTTAAACATAAAAATTGATAAAAGCGCTATTGAAGAAATTGCTAAAAGGTCGCGTTTTACGCCGCGAATCGCCAATCGAATTTTAAAGCGAGTACGCGATTTTGCCCAAGTAAAAGGCCAAGAAGCAATCAACCGAGATATTGCTCAAAAAGCCTTGGAAATCCTGGATATCGATCGGTTCGGTCTGGATAAAAGTGATCGCACGATTTTAGAAATTATAATCGATAAATTTAACAGCGGTCCAGTTGGCCTAACGACACTTTCGGCTGCCACCCACGAAGACAAAGATACGATTGAAGAGGTCTATGAACCATATTTAATGCAGTTGGGATTCTTGGAAAGAACGCCAAAAGGCAGAAAAGTTACCGCACGCGCCCTGGATCATTTGGGTAAAAATAAAAAATTAAAATTATTATAATTATGAACACGGTCACTCAGACATTAGTAATAATTTTTACCAATTTCTATGTTTTGCTAATTTTATATCTGTTAATTTTGGTGAGTTTTTTAATTTATTCTGCATTTGGTTTATATAATTTATATCAATACGGCTATATTGGCGATCTTTCCCGAAAGGTTGGGGCAGTATATATCATTTCGGCGATAATTGTAATCGTATTAACTTTTTTAGGTTTATTGATTTTAGGAGCCTAAAGCCATGCTTAGTAAAGGCATTTCTTATCCTGGGCAGAAGTTTGATGAACAAGTTTTGCTATTTTTGCGTCGGCACCGCTTTACTTTTTATTGGCCATGGGGTCTAATTATTTTAATTATGCTGCTTACCTGGTTAGCGGCACTAATAATTTTTCTCATTAATTTAAACGGCGGAATTTTTCCAACGCAATACAACGCTTTATTTGTGGTTGTTTTGGGCTGCTATTTTCTATTTATTTTAATGGTATTTTTAACCGCCTGGGTTAGCTTTTATTTCGACGTCGTGATAGTTACCAAAACACATTTATTGGTAATTGAACAAAACGGGTTTTTTAATCGAAAAGTTTCTGAGCAAAGTCTGCTGCGTATCCAGGATGTTTCAGCAAAGATGAAGGGATTTTGGCAAACTTGGTTACGATTCGGCACGGTTTTTGTAGAAACCGCTGGTGAGGCGCCTAATTTTGAAATGATTAATTTGCCCAAGCCTCATGTGGTAGCTAACGCTATTTTAAAACTCCATGATGAATTAATCGCTTCCGGAGGCTATGAGATGGGTATAGCAGAAGGAGAGGGTGTGTTGCGTACCACTAAATCTCTAGGCCCAAAAATGATTGAAGAAAATCCGCCGTTTAAATTAATGAGAAAAATT
>JAMDBS010000106.1 GCA_023487325.1 Patescibacteria group bacterium | reverse complement strand
CCAAATTTTCATCAGCCCACGGTTTAAGGCAATAAGCAGGGCAAATAAAATTAAAATAGCGATTATGCGCACATAAGAAGAATTGATATTAAGATAATTGGCCAGATATGGCGCAAAAATTATTAAAATTAAAAAAACTGCCAAACCAATAATCAGTAAATATGCGCTTAGTCTTTTTAAAAATTCATTAACTGCCCCGAGGTTTCCTTTGGCCGCTTCGTCTGATGAAAATTTGGTGGAAATGGTGGAAATAGCTGAGGCAGGCACAGAAAGTACTGCCAAAAGAGATATTAGGGAAACAACTATACCATAGCCGGCCGGCCCCAAACTGCGGCCTAAAATCAGATGAAAAAGGTAGTTGGAAATATTGACTACAAAACTGCCTAAATAGAGGAAAAATCCTCCGGCTAAAAAATTGCGATTAAACTTAAGATTTTGGGAAACTTTTTTAATTATTTGAGCCATGATTTTTTACCGAATTTTAATTGCCAGACTTTGCTGATTGCCTCCAGAAAAATTGCTTTGCTCATTTTGGAGGCGCCAAGATCTCTATCAGCGAAAATAATAGGTATTTCTTTAATTCTTGCCTTCAAAGTGGCGGCGCGATAATTCATTTCTATCTGGAAAGAATAACCATTGGAAGTAATGGAGACAAGATCAATTTTTTTAAGTAGGCTGGCGCGCCAGCATTTAAAACCGCCGGTCAAATCATTGAGAGGTATCCAGAGAATTGTTTTGGCATATAAACTGCCGCCGCGGGAGATAATTTTTCTTAAAACGCCCCAATTTTTGGTGCCGCCGCCTGCGACATAGCGCGAACCAATAACTAAATCATTGTTTTTAATTTCACCAAGCATTTTTTTGAGATATTTGGGGTGGTGGGAAAAATCTGCGTCCATCTGAATTATCACTTCATAGCCTTTATCTAATGCCCATTGGAAACTGGCCAGATAGGCTCGGCCCAAGCCTTCTTTTTTAGCTCGATGCAAGACAAAAACATTTTTGGGATATTTTTTGGCCAGTCCATCGGCTAATTTTCCGGTGCCATCAGGAGAATTATCATCAGCAATTAAAATATGCACAGCCAAATTTTCCTTCATGATTGCCGGCACTATTTTTGTGATATTCTCGCGTTCGTTGTAGGTAGGTAAAATTACAATAGATTTCATGGGTTTATTTGTGCTAATCTCCACAAATCTATTTTCACGAATTATACAAATCATTTGTAATATTTGTGTAATAAAATTTGTGGGGTTTATTACTTATTATTTACCAAATTCTCCATCAACTTCGCCACGGTCGGGTTTGCCTACCAGCCGATGGGAGGAGTGATATATGAGGCGATTTTTTTAATATTTTGATAATCGGTGTCACCATAGATGTGCGTAGAGCTTAGGGCGTAGCGCTTAGGGTTTTGACCCTTTGCCCTTAGCTCTTTGCTCTTAGCTATCAGAGATGATGTACCTGCATCAATAACCACAACGCCCTTTTTGACCATCCCAGCTGTAATTAAGTTGGCAACACCGACAGCAGAAATTAAAATGTCGGCAGTTTTGGTAATGGCGGCCAAATTTTTGGTTTGGCTATTGCAGATGATCAGTTTTATTTTTTCAGGCCTTGATCGCAGTATTTTTTCCATGGGTTTGCCTACCAGCCGGCCATGACCGACTAAAACAATGTTTTTGTTGGCTAAACTAATTTTATAATAACTTAAAATTTCCAAAATTGCTGCAGGAGTAGGAGGAATCATCACATTGTTAACAGGATTTAGGCCATCAATATCTTTTTTGGGATCAATAGAATTAACAATTTCGTCAGTATCAATATCTTTTGGCAAAGGCAACTGCACAATTACCCCTGTGATATTTGGATTAAGATTCAACTTGTTGATTGAATTAATTATTTTATCTTGGGGCGTATTGGCTGGCAAGGCAATCTTTTTAAAACCTACCCCAATTTTTTTGGCTGTTTGCTCTTTAATTTTGACATAAGCAACACTGGCCGGATCATGGCCAACCAAAATAACCGCCAAGCAGGGTTTGTTTTTCATCTTGGCGATTTTTTTAGCTAAATTACCCAATATTTTTTTGGCAATTACCTTGCCGTTTAATATCATTTTTAACCTTATCCAGCAGTAGATTGGTTAAATGGTTCTAAAATAGCCCACAGCCAACCAAGCGGGTCGTTGCCTTGCCCTTTGTTGGGCACACCGCCCATACTTCCTGATTCAAAAAACGAACCGCTGTATAACTCCGAATCTTCATCATCATCTTCCTCATCAATTTCGCGATTTTGTTCTTTTTTTAATTTTTTAAATTCAGCAATTTTTTCTTTATCCGCAAGCTTCTCTTGAAATTTTTTATGAAAGGCGCGATTTTCCAAAATTATTTGTTGGAAAACAGAATATTTTTTGCCAAGAATATCTATTTTTTCCTTATCGTTAGCTGTCAGTGCATCAATGAACTCTCTAAGATCCTCAGTGCTAACTTCTTGAGCAATTTTTCCAGAAAATCTTTCCAGATAAGATTTTAGCATGCCATTTTCAGTGCCATCTGATTTAAGAAAACTGGCCATCCTTTCGGCAATAATTTCTTGAACAACCTGATGTTTTTTTAAGTTTTGATAGCCTGAAAAATCTTTTTTAGCAAAATCAGACTCATACAAAAATTGTTTTGCCTCATCATCGTCATCTTGATAGGCATTTTGCACACTTTCTTTAAGCTCAGCAAAATTTTTGGCATTATTGATGATAGCCAGTTCTTTTAGGCGCATATCTAGCCATTTACCTTGAGTACCAGCAAATTTTTCAGGATCTTCTAGAGTTTCTCGAAGCCAATCAAGATCGTTTTTATCTTGATCGGCGATATCTTTTTCTGGGGGAATCAAGATTGCTTTTTTGTCTTCATGATCATAAACTAAGCCTTTTTCTTCTGTAAAAGCATGGCTTAATTCATGATAGATTACATGCTCAAAGTCAAAATTAAATTCACCTCTTTCATTTTTTCCGAAAAGATTTGGGCGTAAAATAATCCGATGATTTTTTTGATCAAAATATGCCACATCGTCATAGCCAGCTCCAGTTTCGTTGGTTTCTTTACTTTTTACAGTAAATTTCTTGACCAGAGCATCAATTATGTCAGCATCGATAGTAGGATGCTTCTCGAAAATTCGCAGAAGCACATTATTGAAAGATTCCTCAGCCAATTTTTGTTCTTCTTCATTCATCCCCGATTCAGAAAAATCTAGATATTCTCTTTTAATGACCGGCTCTTCAGATGCTTTTTCTTCCTGTTTGTTCACTTCGGTGTCTTTTTCTGAAGATTTTAATTCCTCACCTTGATTTTCAGGTGTTTTATCTTCTGCTGGCGCAGTCTCAAATTTTGCTTCTTCTTCGAGCATAAATATTTTCCAAATAATTATAGAGTTTTTAGTTTTCTCCGACGGAGTCCGTGTACTCCGGACTCGTACGGAGTCATTAGACAGTTCGCGATTAACTGATAACTGTTTGCTGATTACTGTTAACTATCTCTGCTACTTATTTTGAGCGTCAAAGGGACCAAAGTCAAGAGAGGACTTGGATTTTGGTCGAGGGCCTGTTTTCGGTGGCAAAGATGACGGAGTAGCTGGTTTGATTTTGGGACGAGGGCCGAGCGAAATAGGTTTTGGTTGGTTTGTGGGCTGATTTGGAGTATTGGCTTCAATATTTTTTTCTCGACGTTTATCAATTTCTTTTTTTGCCAGAAACTCGGCCCAATATAAATAACCTAAAACAGTGTTGACTGATTCTAGGCCGCCGGCGGTCAAAGGTGGCAAAATCTTAACTTTGCGAAGTTCTTCACGCATATTCGGCCGCAATTCTTTAACCGATTCACAATTTGTTTCTTCAATCTGCGGCACCAGGCCGTGAATAATATTTATTTGTTCTTCTAATTGTGTAGTGGTCATAATTTGCCTTTAAAATGTTTTTCCGGGATATTTTCCAGGGGTTTGTTGGATATTCTTTAAAATTTCTTCTTGAGCAGATTTGTGGCTATCAACAGAATTCATTACATTGTTAAGTCTATTAAGATATGTTCTTTCGTTACTTTTCATTTGGTCAACAGTCTCTTTGCCGCTAGGACTTACTGGCCCAGTTTTTTCAGCTGTCGCAATTTCTTGTTCTTGTTTAATCGCCCACTGCTTATATTGAGATTTGTTAGTTATCAAGCTGTTGTAGTTATTTAATACTTGTTGTCTTATCTTAGGAGTTTGATTTCGCAGCTCACCTAAATTTATTGCAGGAATTTCACCTTTTAAATTAACTCTTAGAGCTTGTTTTTCTTCAGGTGAAGCATTAGGGAAGGACTTTTCCACCATATTATTCGGAATAACATTTTCAAGATTATTTATATGCTCCATAGCGGGCTTTAAAGCCGCTTGAAGTTCTGGTACGTTCATACTATTTAGAGTCTTGATTGAATCTCTAGCTCCCTTGTCTTTATCGCCAGCCCCAATATTTTTAATACCAGCATTAATTTTTCCTAATAAATCAAATGATGCTGCATCGAGTTTTACGCCTGCACCTGATTGATTAGCTTTATTAAGCTGATTGATTATTGCCTGTGAATATCCGGGAATATTGCTGGAGTTTGCACCTTTGGCCCCCATGGGTGTTGGGCCGCCACCTGGTGTGCCGCCACCTCCACCACTAGGAGCATGACGGTTTTTAATGTCGCTATTATGGGCATATATGTCTTTGTATTTTGCTTCCGCTGAGCCTGAATTAACAGCATCGATTACGGCTTCATCGTCAGATCCGTAGTAAGCAATCTTTGCCTTTAGGGCCTGTTCGCGTGTTGCCCTTGATCTTCCTTGTGCCATCATTTTTATAGCTGCGATAGATCCAAAATGTTTTCTGACATCTTCGGCGTCGGTTGCGCTTTTTCTGGCTTTAGCCTCTAATTGTTCATCAGTCATAGTGTTCATTCCACCCTTTGAAATCATTTTCTGCATTTCTTCGACGCTGACACCTCCGCTGATCATGCCGCTGGCTAATTTAACCGCATCGCTTTCTAAGAGTTCTTGAATAGCTTTGAATTTATCGCCAAAGCCATGCTGCCATTTTCCACGTTTAATGGCATCTTCTTTTAACTGTTCTTTTGTCTGCTCGGCTAGCAAAACTTTTGCCTGCCAAGATTCACCAGGTTCATATATTTTTCCGAGAATTTTATTTTGTCTTAAGTTAGTATACGCTTTGGTTTTATTATAATCCCAAACTTCGCCCGCCTTTTTATGAAACCAACCACCTTTGCCCGTACCAGTTAAAGCTTTACCAAGATTTCCCCAGGCCCCCATAATGGCACCACCAAGTTTAAAGGGCAATTGCCAGGAAAAATACAATACTGCGCAGACAATGACGTATTTAACGAATTGGCCATTCCACCCTCCTGGTCCGATAAGTTTATAAGCAAAAACCCATAAAAAGAAGACCAAAGGTGCCATAAATACCCATTTCCAGAACTGATCCCACCATTGTTGAAAAAACTTAGCAGTCATGGGGAAACCAATGGCAAAAAAAGCCAGAGGTGAAACGGCTACTAAAAATTCTACAACGTAGACACGTATAAACAATAAAAAACATATTACCAAAAATAAAGCGATCGGGATTAAGAACACAATTAGTCCTACAAAAAACCCTAAAAATCCTAACACGATACCCGAACCGCTGCCTACAAGAATGGCTGCTAAAACTCCTATATATTGAGATGATGTTGTCATGGGTTGGAAAAGTTCACTATAAAGTCCGGCTAGGAGATTGCCACCACCTTGAATTTGCTCCCAATTGACTATGGCTGTAGATAAATCTACCAGAGCCAAACAAAAAAACCAGCTTAAATTGGCTAATATCACACCCATAATTAGATTGGGTAGAGCTTTGCGAACAGCATAAGTGTCTATTTGAATTTGTAAAATATTTACAATGGCGATGAAAATTAACATAGCCGCGATCAAATAGTCTATTAAACTTAGGAGCCATTTCCAAATATTATTAACTCCTGAGCCACGCACAGCTTCAGTTAGAGGTTTGGCTTGGGTGGCCCCAGTAGCTTTTTGAATATCTGCACTGGCACTTTTAGTATCATCCTCCTGACATATTGAGCTTGACCCAAGATTTCCTGAACTATTGATAGAGCCAGTTCCACTCAATGTGCCACTAGCGCCAGGGGTTCCTAACCCCAAACTTTCTCCAACCGCTGCTGCGGCAGTGGCCGGTGCTGGTTGTCCAGTTTGATCCACAATTGATGAGTTAACAACTGGTTGATTAAGCACAGCTCCTGCAGCTCCCGCTGAACCAGATGCTGTCCCAGTTTCTGGCGTCGGTGCTGCTGGTGTTTGCGCATGAGTTCTCTCAGCGAACACAAAATTTCCGACAAATATAAAAAATATTGCTAATAAAATTATCAAGGCAATTTTGTTTTCAAATATTTTTTTCATAATCTCGAAATATTACATTGGTATTACAGTGATTATGGTATTTACCCAACAGGCCAGCTTAATCATTATTGTATTTATCCAGCAGGTTATTTGGCAAATAATATCTCCTAATACAGGTATCATGCCCGGACTGGTTTTACAATTTTTAACACAATCGCCACTATATTTGCCACTTATTGTGTCCCAAGCGGCTTGATTGATACTGCTTGCGCGTTTGGCAAATTTCGTTTCTAGGGCAGAATATTTTTGTTGAATGGTTGAAGAACGATTTCTTAGATCTTGCCATTGTGTGGGAATTTTATCTTTACAACCTTGGCTTTGCATGGTTTTGAGTAAATCTTGTAATTTATTAAAATTTTTTTCAGCTAAATTTAATGCTGTTAAAGTCGGCGTCACTTGTGACTCACTGGTTATGGTGGTGGGAAGGTCCCAAATAGGGATACTAGCTGCCGGCATAGCAGAGGCACTATCAATACTCGTCTGCGCAGCACTATAGGCCGCTTCTGCTTGTGCGTATAGGTCCATACATTTAACAGTTTCAGGGTTAGCCCCAGATAGTAACTGGTAATTAAGACTAAATGGATTGATTTGTCCTAATTGATCCTTAATTTCATTATAAAAATCATCAGTTAAATTTACGCCGAGATTTTTTTTTGTTAGAGCTTCATTTTTTAAATTTTCGTACTCTACTAAGTCTTTTTCAAACAATTGCTTCATGGCATTAAAATTTTCTTCACCGCATGATTTTATAGCGTAGTTTTGAAGGTCTTGCTTAGCTTGAATTAGTTTTTTGTTTGCATTGATATAATGCGATTGAAAACTTGATTTGATAGCTTGACGATTTACAGTATGTAGCCCGGTTACTTTTGCCAATTCTTGCGTAGCAATGTCAATATCATGTTTTGCAGCCGCTTCCGATTCATTTAGAAAATTATTTGATAGCGAGGTACATTCAGTACTAGCTGCAAAAGTTTTTTTAGCAAACACAAAACTTCCCACTAATGCAAAAATGAGAAGGAAAAGAATAATTTTTATTTTTTTTGCTAGCACCTGCCCCCCTTAATATTCAAAAACTACGGAGTCTTTCCGCTATCTTTTGAATTCCTTTGCTTTATTATAACAAATTT
>JAMDBS010000078.1 GCA_023487325.1 Patescibacteria group bacterium | reverse complement strand
CTTTGTTATTATTTCCATCTGGCGATATATTAAATACCACAGCCAAGATTGGTTTATTATCTTAATTTTATTTTTAGGATTTTTTAGCCTCTATAGCTTGTACTTGGGAGTAAACTGGTCGCTCGGATTAATTATGCTGGGAGCGTTAGTTTTAATATTTTTTACCTACTACTGTTATATTAAAGAACATAACATTCAATCACTGGTTTGGGCATTGCTAATTTCTATTTTGGGCGTAGAGTTCTTTGTTGCCTTGATAGTTTGGCCTATCGATCCTAAAGATAAAAGTCTAATTCTAATTGGCAGTTTTTATTTTTTTACTGAAATTATTAAATTAAAAGAATCAAATCAATTAAATTGGAAAAAAACCATAAGTCTTGGTATACTAATATTATTAATAATTTTGCTAATTATTTTAACAAGTAATTGGTATAAACAATAAGGAGAAAAAATGAAAAAGAAATTTAAGTTATTTAACATCAATCCGAATTCTGTTTGGAGCAAATGGTGGCTGTGGCTCATAATCTTTGTGGCGGCAGCATATCTTATAACAGGAACAGTTTTTGCTTTTGCAGTTTATAAATATCATAAAGATGGCAAGGCTACTCAAATTGCCGTAAAAGTATTCCCTTATCCAGTTGCTTGGGTGGGAATGAAACCAATTTGGGCCAATCAATACTATCAACAACTAGGATATGTGGAAAAATTCTCAACCAAATCCAACCAACCAATTACCGATATGAATTTGATTAGATCGCAAATTGTAGATCAGATGGTGCAAAATGCTTTAATCGAAAAAGAGGCCAAAAAATATAAAATTAAAGTTAGCAAACAAGATATTGATGATGCCTATAAGAAATTAGCCGAGCAGAACGGCGGCGAAGATCAAGTAAAGAAAATATTAAACGAAATGTACGGAATGAATGTCAAAGAATTTAAGAATCTGGTCTATGATCAATTATTAAGAGAAAAAGTGCAGCAGGAACTTTTAGTGCAAATAAACGCTAAGCACATCTTGATTAAAGATGAAGCTAAAGCTAAAGAAGTTTTAGACAGAGTCAAAAAAGGTGAAAAATCATTTGAAGATTTGGCCAAGGAATTTTCGGAAGATAGCGGCTCAAAAGACAACGGTGGCGATTTAGGCTGGTTTGGCCGCGGACAGATGGTTAAAGCTTTCGAAGATGCGGCATTTAGCTTGCAAAAAGACCAAGTTACCCAGGAACTGATTAAAACTGATTTTGGATACCATATTATTAAATTGGTTGATAAAAAAGGCCAGATAGATAAATCGCTCACTGATTGGTTGAACGAATTAAAGGCTAAATTAAAAATACATATCTGGCTTAAATAGATTAGATAGATTTATTTAAGATAAAAAATACCTCGCCTACTTGACGGGGTATTTTTTTGCCACAATAAGTAAGTTGCTAAATTTTTTTAATTTACCTCGATAGAGCGTTTTTTGCTCTAAGATATTAAAACCGGCATCTAGAAAAAGTTGTTTTAACTCACGCGCGCTAAAACAATGGACATATCTTCGCACGGTTTGTGTCTCATCGCTAAACGAACGAAAAAAATCGCCAAAATCTAGCTTTGTAAGTCCCAAAAATTTTAGAATGGAGTTTTTTAGAATTAGCGCCTTGACATCTGGCTCGTTCATTAGATTCCAAACCGTAAGACTTAACATTCCGTTGGGTTTAAGCACCCTTTTAAATTCTTTTAATAATTCCAACCGAAAAATGCGTGAAGGAATATGGTGTAAAACAGACAAGCAGAAGATTTTATCAAAATATTTATCTGCAAATGGTAATTTTAAGCTGTCTATTACTATAAAATTTGGGGTGGGATGTATTTTTCTAGCAATCTCAATCATTTTATAAGAAAAATCAACGCCTGTATATTGTATAGTTTTGTCCTTAAATAATGTTGATAGCCGGCCATTACCACAGCCAAAATCCAATACCCTGTTTTTTGTGGTGGCGAATTGGCCTAATTCAATAATATCGTCAGTCAGATTAGCACGAGTATTTGAAAATTTAACCGCAATTCTGTTATAATCGTCTTTAGTCTTAGAAAGTAAATAATTGGCGTATTTTTTATCCATATGAATAAAAGTATTAATGATATAATTTATAAAATTATTGAAGATCGGACATATTCGTGGCAAAAAATTTCTAAAATTTGCCGCCGGTTTTGTAAAATCAATCAACACGATCTTTATACTAACGTGGAATTGCTCCAAGCATATCATAATTTACTCGAAAATAACAGGATAAAACCTAATCCTGCCCTTGAATATGCTTTAAAATTGAAAGAAACGCGCTCGCTTTCCGGCATTGTAGTAGTTTCTGTTTTGACCAAACCCTTTCCTTGCCCAGGTAAATGCATCTATTGCCCAACTCAAACTGGTTTACCAAAAAGCTATGTTCAAAAAGAACCAGCAGTAATGCGAGCGATTGCCTGTAACTACGATCCCTATTTACAAACCACTTCGCGGCTAAAAGTACTAAAGCTCATGGGACATAAAATTGACAAAATTAATATCCGCATTATTGGCGGCACCTGGTCGTATTATCCGAAAAACTACCAAACATGGTTTATTAAAGAATTGTTTCGGGCATGTAATGATTTTTCTGTTATTAATAGAAAGCACGAACGTGGAATGAGTATTAATAAATTGCAAATGATAAATGAA
Source organism: Patescibacteria group bacterium (assembly GCA_023487325.1). The sequence goes on along the minus strand of JAMDBS010000078.1, from coordinate 5,252 downwards.
GAATCCAAAAATAGAATCGTGGAGATATCAATCGAAACGCGTCAAGATTATATTAACAAAGACGAGATTCTGAGACTAAGAAAATTAGGTATAACTAAAGTTGAACTCGGGATACAGAGTATTTATGATGATGTTTTAAGAATCAATAAGCGCGGACATAATATTAAAACGACAGTTATCGCAATAAAAATGTTAAAAGACGCGGGTTTTAAAATATCGTTTCAAGTTATGCCAAATTTATTAGGTTCAAGTTATAGCCGCGATAAAAAAATGTTTCAAGAATTATTTACAAATCCTGATTTTCAGCCAGATTATTTAAAAATATATCCACTAGCTGTAATCAAGCAATCTAAGCTCTATATGATTTATCGGCAAAAAAAATTTAAACCATATAATTTAAAACAGCTTACTGATTTATTATTGTATATAAAACAACAAGTCCCTTATCACTGCCGCATTGAGCGGGTAATCCGTGATATCCCCTCTGATATTATTATTGAAGGTGGGGCTAAAGTTTCTAACTTACGTCAACTCCTGCAAGAAAAAATGACAAAAGAAAGCAAAATTTGCCGATGTATCCGCTGCCGAGAGATCAAAAATAATTATGATAAAAAAGAAAAGATATATTTATTTAAAGAAGAATATGGTGCTTCTGGGGGTAAAGAAATATTTTTGAGTTTTGAAAACAAATCCCGAACAAAGCTTTTGAGTATCTTGCGTCTACGAATCCCTTCTTCGTTTTTTGATCGCCAAAAAACCCTATTACCTTTTTTAAATAATTCGGCTTTAATACGAGAAATTCATACCTATGGCCCGCAAATTAAAATCTCTGAAAAAGAAAAAACTGCCAGCCAACACAAAGGACTTGGCAAAAGATTGCTGTTAGAAGCAGAAAAAATTGCTAGGCAGTACAATGTTAAAAAAATAAGTGTAATTTCTGGTATAGGAGTTCGCGGCTATTTTAGATCTCTTGGTTATAAATTACAGAATACTTATATGGTGAAGGATTTTAATTGATACTCGTACTGGTTTTTAATTTGCGAATAGACATAGAACGAACACTCTTTAAATTAACAATCGTGCCGTCTTCCAAGAGAACTTTCCCGCTTTTATGATCAAAAAATTTACCGGTCAGTACCGTACCATTTTTGTATTTAATCCAAATTGTAGTGCCTTTTGAATAACTTGTGTGCATTTTGCCAATATTACATATGCAACATGGTGAAGATTTTGTAAATAAGTATCGCTGGCCAGACAATGGCTTTTAAAACCCCTAGGACACCCATCCAGAAGGTGGTAGATTGCTGAACATAATAAACCGCTACTCCAATGAATGTTAAAAAATAAAAGCAGCCACCCATAGCTCCGTGACCGTTACCTTGCCATTTAGTTTTAATACAACAATTTTCCGTTTCTTCTTTGTCTTTCGTCATATTTTTCTCCAATTAAATTTTACTTATATATTATGTTTAAATAATTTTAATCCGCTTTTTTGTAAAAAAATCACGACAATAAAAATTATTAAAAATACTCCAAAAATAATACCAGAAATAATTTCCAAATGACTAAAAATTCCCGCGACGCTGGCGGCGATAAAATCTCCGATAATTACCTTGATTGGACCTGTGATACTAGCACTTACACCGACATAAGCTGTTGAAATAAACGCTTTGGAAATTAAGCCACCAAAAAATGTAATAGCAGAAGCAATAATCAAAGCTAAAGAGATCGATTTTATCATAAATGCTAAATCGTAAAATTCTAAAATAACAATTAATCCTAATAAAATAATAAGCGAAATAAGTGAAAGCCAGAAATAAAAATTAATATTACTAGTAAAATGCTGAATATTTTCAATAAAAGAATTGGCATTTTTAATACTGCTATCTAGATTAACGATTCCAGGACTAATCTTGTCAATGCTATTCTTTATTCTTACAAGATCGGTTTTGACATTACAATATGTTCTGGCGTCAAGAATTTTTCCCAACCCAGCTTGGTTATCGCTCGCATTTTGTGTTTCTTTGCAACCCGGTATAATATTGTCTAGAACTAAAAGACCAGTAGAAACTTTACTTAAAATATTCTTTGTCCCAGAAAGATCAAGTGAAACAGTGCCCTTAGAATTACTCAATAGTTCAACTATTTTATCGGTTATTTTTTCGGTTTGATCTTCTACCCAAGCCGTATCAACAGATTTTTGAATTACAAAAATTGCCAATTCTTTGGCAAAACTATCGGTGAGTTGGTTATCGGAAATTTTTGTGTCTAAGATCAACGAGGGAATACCATCGTTAATTAAACGATTGTAAGCATCAACCTTTTTTAAGTTAGATAAATAATAGTCCGTTTTCAAGATAGTTGTTTTCAAAACTGCGGAAAAAATAAAAACTAAAAACATCGGGATCAGTAGAATAGCACAAATCAAACTAATTGTTTTTTAGTACTCCAATAAATTATAATTTTTTGGTCATCATTATTAGACATAACCCCTCCAGTTATTTGATCTTTTTATTTTAGATATATTAAATAACTAAGCCTAATCATTCTATTCAGTGCGGGGTGGACGGGACTCGAACCCGCGACCTCCTCCGTGACAGGGAGGCGCTCTAACCAACTGAGCTACCACCCCGCACTGAATACAATCAATTTTCTATTACATTAATAATTAACCACCCCGCCATAAATAGAATATCATTATACTATCAAAATTAAACCTAATATTCAAGATCTTAAATGTGGCGGCTTTTTTTTCTTTGGGCAATTTTAATTCTCACTAAGGCTCGCTCTAGCGCCGCTGTTGCCTCTGCAAGCTCCAAATGATCTTGAGTTGTTTCTTTAGCTTTTTGTGCCCGTTCCTTGGCTTCCTGGGCGCGTCTTTCATCTATATCCTCAGCCAACTCCGCAGCATCTGCCATCAACCTTACATTATTTTGGGAATTTTCTATAAAACCGCGCATTACGGCTATATTTTTTGTTTCATTACCTTTTTTTATAATAATTTCACCAGGCTTTGTAACCGAAACCAATGGAATATGGTTAGGCAAAATCGTAATTTGTCCGTCTGTAGCAGGTACGGTAATGGCATCAGCTTCATCTTGAAAAATAATTTTATCAGGAGTAATAATTTGAAAATTTAGTTTCATAATGTTTATCCTATCACAGAATTATATCCACAGAAGTCACAGAACTAGTTAATTAATGATTCTTTTAATTTTTACTCCTGTAGGAGTTATTAATGCTAATAAGCCAATTTTTAATTTATTTGCTTTTAAATAAGCATATACTTGCTGGAAATGTTTTTGATACATTTCGTTCGCAATTTTAAATTCAACAACTATTTTATCTTCTACTGTAAAATCAATAAAATATTTTCCTATGATTCTATCACTAAACTTAATTGGTAAATATAATTCTTTTTTATAAGATAATTTATTTTCCTTCAAAATTTCTTCGAAAGCTCTTTGATAATATTTTTCTTGGTATCCATATCCTAATGCTTTGAATATTTCAAATATTAAGCCGTTAATTTTATAAGTCAATTCTTTGAAAGGATATTTATTCATTTTTTATTTTTCTGTATTTTTTTCTGTGGTAGATTCTGTGATAGCTACTTCTTCAATACTCCCAACCATATAAAATGCCTGTTCGGACTTATCGTCGTGTTTACCGTCTAAAATTTCCTTGAATGATTTAATGGTATCAGTTAATTTTACATATTTTCCCGGCCGATCCGTGAAGACTTCGGCCACAAAGAAAGGTTGGGATAGAAATTTTTGGATTTTTCTGGCACGACTCACCGTGACTTTATCATCTTCGGATAATTCTTCGACTCCTAAAATTGCAATAATATCTTGTAAATCTTTATATTTTTGCAGCACTTTTTGCACTCCGCGTGCCACTTGATAGTGTTCCTCGCCAACTATTTTGGGATCTAGAATTGTAGAGGTTGAGTCAAGCGGATCGACTGCTGGATATATTCCTAATTCCGACAACGATCGTGAAAGCACTACGGTAGAATCTAAGTGGCCAAAGGTTGTTGCCGGCGCTGGATCGGTTAAATCGTCGGCTGGCACATAAACCGCCTGAACTGAAGTAATGGAGCCCTTTTTCGTTGAAGTAATTCTTTCCTGCAACTCACCCATTTCAGTTGCTAAAGTTGGCTGATAGCCTACGGCCGATGGCATGCGGCCTAAAAGCGCGGAAACTTCCGAACCAGCCTGAGTAAAACGAAAGATATTATCAATAAACAACAAAACATCTTTATTTTGATCACGAAAATATTCAGCAATAGTTAACCCGGTTAGAGCAACTCGTTGGCGTGATCCAGGTGGTTCATTCATCTGGCCAAACACCAAAGCAGTTTTATCTAAAACACCGGAAGTTTTCATGTCATGATATAAATCGTTGCCTTCTCTGGTTCGCTCCCCTACGCCGGCAAAAACAGAATATCCGCCATGTTCGGTAGCAATATTTCTAATTAACTCGGTAATAACCACGGTTTTCCCTACGCCTGCGCCTCCGAATAGACCTACTTTTCCGCCTTTAGAAATCGGGCAAATTAAATCGATAACCTTAATACCAGTTTCTAATATTTCTACTTCTGTTTTGAGCTCATCAAATTTAGGAGGTTCGCGATGAATCGGATATCTTTTTTCTGTTTTAGGAGTGCTTTTATTATCTACTGGTTCGCCGACTACGTTAACAATTCTTCCCAACATTTCTTTACCTACGGGAATGCTGATTGGTGCGCCAGTGGCTCCAACATTTAAACCTCTTTTTAGTCCATCGGTGGAACCCATGGTAACCGTTTTAATCTCTTTGCCACCCAAATGCTGCTGGGTTTCCAAAATAGTCTTTTCTTTTGTCTGAGGATTAATTAATTCTAAAGCTTCGTAAATTTCTGGCAAATAATCACCTGTGAATTCAACATTAACGACAGGGCCAATAACCTGAGTAATTTTACCGAGATTATTTCCGGCAATTGTTTTTTCGTCTTTAGACATTTTTCTCCTTTTAAAAAGCTATAGCCTTATAGCTTATAACTTTAATGGCTGCGCAGCGCTTCGGCGCCGGCTGTAATTTCTGATAATTCCTGGGTAATAGCTGCCTGACGCATGCTATTATAAGTAAGTTGTAAATCATAGATTAAATCTTGGGCATTATCAGTAGCGTTTTTCATTGCTACCATTCTAGCTGAATGTTCGCTGGCTGATGCTTCTAATAAAATTTGAAAAAGCTGAGATTGGATT
>JAMDBS010000019.1 GCA_023487325.1 Patescibacteria group bacterium | reverse complement strand
TCTTAAAAGTTTGATGATCGGTAAAAAGAGTAGGCTGGAAGGTGAAAAGCTACTTCTTTTACGCCGCTATAATCGAAAGGACGCGCGCGATTAAATATTTTACCTAAAAATGCGCCTAATACTTGCCAGCTAATTACAGAAAAAACAAGAAGCTGGAGCAAAAAACTTTCAGTTTTGGTATCTTTTCTTAATGCGCTTTTAATCCAAAAAAATACCATTGTCGGCGGGACTAAGTATATCAGATATACCGCCAAAATCTTAATAATACTGTCGAGGCCGTTATTAATATGTATGAGGGAATTTAGGGTATAAAAAATATTTCTATCTAGATTTATTAGATATTGCATAGCTATATTCTAACAAGATACTTGACTAAATTCAAGATTTGCGTTATGATTTAATATCTTTGTTCTTTGTATAATTAAATATTAGTTGATAAGGGAGGCATTTAAAAATGTCCGTTGAGAGAGAAAACACTGAAAAGATTCTTAGACAAGGCGGATGGGTCTTAAAAGCAATCATGAATAATTGGAAAGACCACCCCATTAACTTTGCTGAGGCGGAAAATGCAATGGAAATTGCGTGGAGTCTGTTTGGTAAAGAAGAGTGGAAAAATGCAATTGATCAATCTTTTGAAGCCACAAAAATAGCCAACAAACTTGTCATTATTTATACAAAAATTTTTGTCGGAAATTCTAAATTAATTCTAAATAGCAGCGTGGAAGAATTTCAAAAATCGGTAAACAACATCTATGTTTTATTCCAAACCGAGCAAAATGCAAGCATAATTTCGATATATGGCAAAGAGTGCCTAAAAATAGTATTTGAGATAAAAAAACTCCTGGCCGCAAAACAACTTAGCTCGGAAATCACCTTCGGCGAGATCGATAATATGATTGAAGATTTAAGATGTACGCTAAGTAAGATACACGACCGAAAAAGACCATATGCTCGCGCGCTTTTGTGCGCAGTTGAAGATTATCACAAGCAAGAACCAAACGATTTGGTAAAGCTTGCACAACTAATTCTCGACATAAAAAATTTCCTCCGACAAACTGAATATTTTTTTGACATCCTTTGATTGAGTATGCAAAACGGGGTCCAAAATCTGGACCCTTTTTTCTTTTGTCCAAAATGTCGTACAATATGAGTGTATGAAAAAATATATTCAAGGATTTTTGGACTATTGCGAGATCGAAAAAGGACATTCTGATCTTACTATTAGTAATTATCAACACTATCTGAACCGATTCTCGGATTGGGCGAAAAAAAATGGCATCAACTCCCCTCTTGATATAACCCAAGAGAAAATTAAGCAATATCGACTATATTTGAATCGTCCCAATGATAAATTTATCAAACCATTAAGCAAGCAAACGCAAAACTATCATGTTATTGCTTTGCGCGCTTTTTTAAAATATCTAGCTAAAAATGATATTAAAACGCTCTCGGCGGAAAAAATAGAACTCGCTGATACGCCCGATCGACAGATTTCTTTTTTATCCGATGAAGAATTGGAAAGAATTTTCCGCCAGCCAGACATTAAAAAAAATAACGGTTTGCGTAATCGGGCAATTTTAGAAGTTCTGTTTTCCACCGGCCTGCGCATCTCGGAATTAATCGGTTTAAATCGCGATCAAATTAATATTGAAAAGGGCGAATTCAATGTTTTAGGCAAAGGCGGCAAATCGAGATTAGTTTTTCTGTCTCAGCGCGCCAAAGAATGGTTAAAAAAATATCTAGATTCTCGTACTGATGGTGAAAAAGCGGTTTTTGTTCATAGAACAGGCGACAAACTAGAAGATAAAACGAATCGCCTAACCGCGCGTAGTATTCAAAGAAACCTGCACCATTACGCCACAGCAGCGGGAGTAATTAAAAAAGTAACGCCACATACCTTGCGTCACTCTTTTGCCACTGATCTTTTGTCGGCCGGAGCTGATTTACGATCTGTGCAAATTATGCTCGGTCATTCTTCGATAACTACCACGCAAATTTATACCCATGTTACCAATCAACAATTAAAAGAAGTACATAAAGCATTTCATGGAATAAAAAGAAAAAACTAATAGCCTTGAAGGTCAGGTCTTTCTCTAACTTCTTTAGTATATTCTTCTCTATCCTCTTTTTTCTCGGGTTGTTTTTCGAAATGAAATAAAGTATAGCTTTTTTTGCCTTTTTCGTCCTCAATATCGGCATAATAGGCTTCTCCTCCAAGGAGTTTGACATACCCAGGCAGAAAGCTTGTGCCTAAACCTACCGGACCGCTTTCTTGTTCGTTACCAGTTAGTTTTTTCGCGATTTCTTTAGCTTCTCCTCGGGACCAATCTCGGCAGGGAACTTTATCAGGATTTATTGTATCAAATGATAATTTTTCCGGATTGTTTAAATTGGTTATTCTAACAGTAAATTTAGGTTCACTAAATCCTTGTTCTGTAGAATGAAGGGTATCGCGTATAACCTCGCCAACCAGAGCATTAAAATCATTTTCCTCGTCTTCGCCACGGATAATACCATGTTCAGTCAATTGTTTGGTGACTAATTTTCTTACATAAGCAATTAGCCGCAATTCGCAGTCGACGGTGAATATTAGCTCTGGAGATTTTTCCTCAAAGTTCTTGGCGATAAAATCGTTAATTTTTTCCTCTGTATCAAGATAATTAGCTTGTTGATTGGCCAGATTATAAAAATATTCCCTTTTGTTTTCGCTAATTTCTTTAATCGCGACTGGCTCAACAGTTAAATCGGGTAATTCATCTATATTGTCTAGTGTTTCAACTGACATAATCACCTCCTATAATAATTTTACTTTAATTTAATTATTACAGATATTTCATCAATTACAAAACAATTAATTTGTAATTATTACGACTTAATTCTATAATATAAATATGAAACAAACAAATATAAAATTTTTGCTAACTTTTGCCTTAATAACTTTAATATTTACAGGCGCTAGCTGTAATACCAACAAAAACTCTTCGCCTGCTAATACTAATAACAACCAAGTAACCACCAATCAAAATACAATAACTATTAAAAACTTTGCTTTCGCGCCCCAGGAATTAACGATCAGCGCAAATCAAGAAGTAACTTTTATTAATAATGATTCAACTACTCACACTGTTACTTTTAGTTCATTCGACAGCGGTGATTTAAAACCCGGCGAGAGCTTTAAGCATACTTTTAGCACTGCCGGTACATATAGTTTTCATTGTTCTATCCATCCATATATGCAAGGAAAGGTTATTGTCCAATGATTTTGCCCGACCCAATTATTTTCACCAAGCCGTTGCATGTTTGGCTGGGAATGATAATTTATATTTTGCTAGTTTTTCAGATACTTACGGGCTTAAGAATAATTAGAACTCCATTGTGGGTCCATATGAGATTTCTTTGGATAATTTTAATTATTTTAGCGACAATCCATGGTTTTTACGGATTTGAAATTTATTTTCTTAAATAATACTAATGAAAATTAAGAGGATTTTATGCTAAAAAAACTAAAAATATTGGGATTATGTCTATCGCAGCGCGGAAAAGAATCAAATACATACTATCTTCTTAAAAATGCTTTTGATCAGATTAAAAATAAAGAAATTGAAAAAGAGATTATTATTGCTTCCGAATTAAAACTAAGACCGTGCGAACACCATTATTCTGTTAATCCCAAAATGTGTGTTCACCCCTGCCTTATTACCCAAACTGATAAAACCGATGAGATGAAAAAAATCTATGATGCGATTTTATATTCTGATATTATTATTTTTGCCACACCAATTTATTGGGGTAGCCATTCCAGCTTAGCGCAAAAAGTGATTGAGAGATTAAATTCTTTAGAAAATTCCTGCTCGGTATTTAAAAAGGTACTGGTAAAAAATAAAATTGGTGGAATTATGGTTTTAGGTCACGAGGATGGATATCAACATGTGGTAGGAAATTTAATGAATTTCATGACTAAATTAGGAGTAATTTTTCCGCCTCAGGCTTACGCGGCCTGGGTCGGGGAAAGCGATGAAAACACTTCCCGCGACAGAACTAGGCTCGAACAAGATCAGGATATTAAAGCTGAATTTAATGGGTTGGTGGAAAATCTGGTTAACTTCTCCAAAAAAGTTTTATTCTGCGAGGATTGCGGAAAAAAATTTGATTATGAATTTGTTTCCAAAAGGAAGGTTGAATAAGGAAAATAAAATGAAACCTAAAGATAATAAGGAAAATTTATCAGAGTGTCTTTGTCCATATTGCTCGGTATATACTAGATGCGCCAAGGAAAAGAAAGAAAGACTTTTTTGCGGCCGGGGCAAAACCGCTTGTGCAATGAACACCAATAATATGTGTATTTGCGGCGGTTGTTTGGTTTATAGAAAAAATAAATTATCCGGTGGATATTTTTGTGTTAATGAACTAGAATAATAAAAAATGAAAAAAGTGATTGAGGTAAAAAATTTGGTTAAAAAATACGGCAATTTATTTGCAGTAGATAACGTTTGCTTCTATGTAACTCGAGGCGAGGTTTTTGGTTTATTGGGCGAAAATGGCGCGGGAAAAACTACGACGCTGGAAATGATTGAAGGACTCCGCAAACCCAACCAAGGGGAAATTAAAGTGCTTGGCCTCGATGTTAAAACCGATCTCGATAAAATCAAAGAAAGAATTGGTATCCAATTGCAATCTTCGGCCTATTATCATTATTTAACCTTAAAAGAAGTTTTAGATTTATTTTCCAGTTTTTACAAAAACCATCTTCCCTCCGATGAATTATTAAAAATGGTGGGGCTGGAAAATAAACAAAAATCTTATATTAACGACCTTTCCGGCGGCCAGCGCCAACGATTTTCTATTGTTGCCAGCCTGATCAACGATCCGGAAATTGCTTTTTTAGACGAACCGACCACCGGATTAGACCCTATTTCCCGTCGGCATCTTTGGGAAATTATTACCAGAATAAAAAAACAAGGCAAAACTATTATTTTAACCACTCATTATATGGAGGAAGCGGAAATTCTTTGTGACCGAGTAGCGATCATGGATCAAGGAAAAATTATTGCTATTGATGACACTCATAAATTGATCCATCGCGCCAAAAATCCATATAAAATTAACTTTTTAGATTCAAAAATTAGCGATAAAACCTTGGTCAAACTAAAAGAATTGGGTAAATTAAATATAGTGGCAGGAAAAAAATACGACTTTGAATTGCGCTTAAAAACGCCAGGCAATCTTAACAAGGCAGTCGCACTAATTAACAAAGGCAACCCCGAAGTTATGACAATTGGCCGTGCCTCATTAGAGGATGTTTTTATTGAGCTAACGGGCAAAAATATTTCTGAGGAGGAAAATGCTTAAACTCTTTGTGGCCGATTTAAAAATGCTTTTTCGCAACCGCCAGGCGTTTATCTGGGCGCTGATTTTCCCTCTGATTTTTACGATAATATTCGGACTATTTTTTGGTAAAAATAATAGTGGATTTACTGGCTCAATTACTATTATTAACCAGTCGCAATCAACATTGGCGAAAAAGATCGAAGACGGTTTAAAAAGTTCCGACCTCTTTACTTTTAAAGATGAGCCGAGCTTAGACACGGCTAAAGAAGAGATCCAAAAAAGCCAGCTTTCGGCCGCGCTTTTTATTCCGGACAATTTTGCTATCCAAAGCCCTAATTCATCTAACAAAATTTCTGTTTATTTTGACCCGGCCAATTCCCAAACCGGCTCGGTGCTGACGAGTTTTATCAATAATTATTTAACCCAAGCCAGTTTTCAAATCCAAAACGCTAAGCCGCTTTTTGAAATCGAACAGGTAAAAACCGGCAGCAATAATCCTTTTAATTATTTTGACTTTGTGTTAGTGGGAATTTTGGGAATGGCTCTAATGAATGGCTCGATAATCGGTATTTCTGTCAGTATTTCGAAATACCGCGAAGATAAAATCTTAAAAAGAATCACCTCGACGCCGGTAAAATCTTGGCAATTTATTGGCGCAGAAGTGCTTTCTAGGCTTGTTTTAAATGTTGTCCAGATTGCTTTAATATTGTCAGTTGGTGTTTACGGCTTTCATGCGCATATTTACGGCAATATATTTATAGTGATAGCGCTAGCAATCTTAGGCGGAATACTGTTTCAGTTAATTGGATTTTTTATTGCCTCGTTTGCCAAAACGCCCGACTCAGCGCAGAGCATGGCGCAAACATTCGCTATTCCAATGATGTTTTTGGCGGGCGTATTTTTTCCGATTGACTCATTGCCCAAATGGCTTTCTAGTATTGTGCAATATTTGCCATTAGCTCCCCTGCTTCGAACCTTGAGAGGCGTAGCGCTCGACGGGCTCTCGCCATTTAATAATCCTATCAATCTAATTATAATTTTGGGTTGGATTATTTTAATGCTCGCAATTACCATTTTTAAATTCCGCTTGACCGATGAATAGATAAACAAATTTTTATTCTTTGGCCGTTTATTCAAAGCCAAATTTTTTGTTAAACCACTTTTTGACTATTTGAACTAAGATTAAATAAATTATCGACATTATAGCTAAGATTATAAAGAAAAATGCTGGTAGGGGCTGAAAACCGATTAACCGGCCTATAAAAGTGTAGGGCAAAATCCATCCTAACAAGATAATTCCCAAAGTAGCAAAAAGCAGGGTTTTACTTGGCCAACTTTCGACAAAGGGAATCTTATTGGTTCGAATTATATGTACTACCAAAATTTGTGTGGTTAATGACTCCACAAACCAGCCTGTATGAAAAAGTTCTGGACTGGCGTGAAATACGTACCACATTATGCCAAAAGTAAGAAAATCAAAAATTGAGCTTACTGGACCAATAAATATAATGAATTTTTTAATAAAATTTATATGCCATGGCCTTGGTACGGTTAAATATTCCTTATCGACTTTATCAGTAGGGATAGCCAATTGAGAAGTATCATAGAGAAAATTATTTAATAGGATTTGAGCCGGAGTCATAGGTAAAAACGGTAAAATTACACTCGCGCCGGCCATACTAATCATATTGCCAAAGTTCGAACTGGCACCCATTTTAATATATTTAATAACATTGGCAAAAACCCTGCGGCCTTCAGCAACCACCTCGCTTAAGATCGTTAAACTTTTTTCCAGCAAGATTATTTGAGCAGTGCCTTTAGCAACATCGGTTGCATTGTTGACCGAAATTCCTACATCAGCCGCTTTAATTGAAGGTGCATCGTTAATTCCGTCCCCCAAAAAACCAATAATGTGTTTGTTACGCTTGAGCGCATTAACAATCCTTTCTTTTTGCAAAGGTGAAATCCGGGCAAATAAGTTATATATTTCAACATATTTATCTAATTCGTGATCGCTTAGAGCATCGATGCTATTCCCCGTTAAAACCTTTCCAATGTCCATTTCCAGCTCACCGCATATTTTTTTCACTACTAATTCGTTATCGCCAGAAATAACTTTTAGTTTTATATTTAATTCTTCTAATTTTTTGATTGCTTCTTTGGCGGTGCGCTTGGGCGGATCAAAAAAAGCAATAAATCCCGCTAAAATCAAATTATTTTCATCAGTTCGAGAGTATGAATCTTGTTTTTGCACTGCTTTGTAGGCGACAGCCAGAACCCTAAGTCCCTCTTCGCTGTATTTTTGATAAATATCGTTTATTTTTTGATGGATTTTTTTATCAATTTTCTTGGTCTTATTATTATCAGAAAAATAATTGCAGCGCGGAATAACTTCTTCGGGCGCGCCCTTATTAATGAGCACTAATTTTTTATTATCCGAAACAATAATCGACAAAGATTTTCGCACAAAATCATACGGGACTTCATCGAGCTTACTAACATTTGTTAGCGGAAATTTCTTGTGATTAATAACGGCTTTATCGAGCAAATTTTCCAGTCCGCTTTGAAAATAACTATTTAAATACGCCAGACGAAGAATATTTTCATTTTCTTGGCCGAAAACATCACAATGTTTTATTAAAACTATATCAGATCGGA
>JAMDBS010000017.1 GCA_023487325.1 Patescibacteria group bacterium | reverse complement strand
AACCACAACCAAATATTCCCCAGCCAACCGAAGAAGAATTACACAAACCCAAAACTCCTCTTTGGAAACTGATAAGGTGTGCGAGGTGGCAGTATCGGCAGTTTTTTTGTCAGGCACTTTTTGCAGAGCGTCTTGCATGGTGGATAAGAATAAATCTGTGCTCGATTGGTCAATAGCTACTGGCACTTCAATTTTTTGCGCTTGGTTTTTACCCAAATGAGTGAAAAAATATTTTACTTTTTGCCATTGAGCTGGGAAAGTCAAAAAGAGATAAATAAAAATAAAAACACTAACAAAAATGACAATTCCCTTGATGATCAGTTTCCAAAGAGGAGTTTTGGGTTTGTGTAATTCTTCTTCGGTTGGCTGGGGAATATTTGGTTGTGGTTGGGAAGCTTCCGGTTGGGGTGTAGGTTTTTGAAAAATATCCTCAAGCGGTTTGGCTTCAGGAGCAACTGGCTTATCAAGGCAAAATCTATTTTTATAAAGTTTATGAAAAAATAGTAGTTAAACCAGATGATGTTGGCGTGTTGGAACCAGTGGGCAAACCCATTGTTTCCTTAATGACTTGTGTGCCGGTCGGAACTAACTTAAATCGTTTGATTGTTAGAGCCGAACGCATTGATATCGCCGGCCAAAATGGCCAAAGCCTCACTCCCACTGCCTCTCCAACTCCCATTGTTACTATTACCCCAACACCAACCGTATCAACAACAACTCCACAATCAACAGCAACTGCTACCCCCACCCCAACACCAACCGAACAATTCATTTGGGACATCGTCACGTGGATAGATAATTAATTTTAAATTTTAAATTTTAAATTTTTATTCAAATTCCAAATCCAAATGTTTAAAAATTAAGTCATTACCTGCCCGCCACGCTTCGCTGGCGATGCGGGCGTGGAAAATTGATTGTAAATTGAAAATTGTTTACTCTTTCTTGAGTCCCAATCTCTGATAGATAACAGTCTTGAGTTCTTTAATTTCTTCACACTTAAAATAGTAAGTAATAATTAAATAGGCGCCAACCCCAACTGCCGCAGTCCCCAAGGTTTGCCAGAGTATCCCCAGTCCTGATTGCATGTTAACTACCATGCCCAAACCGTCCTTAGCCAACTGCATAACAATAGCCATTAGCAAAGTTGCTAGGGTAATTTTACCAAGAAATGGCCAGAAATTTTTCTCGCCGTTTTTGAATTCAACAACTCTCGAACGCAAAACTAGATATAATGCCAGGAGGTTGACGAAGCTGGCCAAAGAAAATGCCAAGGCCAAACCGGACACTCCCATGAATCTGACTAAAATATAAGCAAAGATAATACTTAAAACTACTGAAATAATGCTGATAATGGTAGGTGTGCGGCTGTCATGTTGAGCATAATAGGCTTTGGCTAAAAGCGGGACCAACCCTTGAGCTACCAGAGAAATAGCAAAAAGACCCAAAGTATTGGCTGTGTCGATGGTTTGCTGCCAGCCAAAATAACCTGAACCTAAAATTACCCTGACTATTTGTGCTCGAAGCAAAATAAAAATGATGGTGGCTGGCACTAGCGCAAATAAGATAGCCCGGATAGTTCGCCAAATATATTGGCAATAATCACAAATCTTTTTTAAGGAAAATGTAGCTGATAAAGTAGGAAAAATAGCCGTGGAAAAAGAAGTGGCGAAAACTACTGTCGGCATGGTTTGGATATTATCAGCTAGATTAAAAACTGAAACTGACCCCGGGGCCAATGAGGAAGCAATGGCCGTGTAAACCAAAAGCATCACCTGCATAGCGCCTAGCCCAATTGCCCGCGGAATCATCAATTTGCCGATTTTTCTGACAGCCAAATTTTGCCAAAGCATAATAGGGTAATAGCGAAAACCTAATTTCATAACAGTAGGTATTTGCACCAACATATGTAGCCCCGCTCCCACAACCACACCCCAAGCTACTCCAAAAACTCCGAATTTATCGGCAAAAAATAAGGTGGCTAAAATGATGCTTAAATTATAAACCAAGGGAGCTAAAGCATAAGCCACAAATCTTTTAAATGAGTTTAGTACCCCGCCCAAAATGTATGAGATACCAAATAAAATCGGGGAGAGTAAGAATATTCTGGCAAGACTAATGGTAGTAGCCTGACGCGCTAAATCAAATTTGGGCACCATCAGCGGGATGATATAAGGCATCAAAAAAAATAAAATTGCTAACGAAATCATTAAAACAAGCATAGCGATATTGATGACCGAACTGGTAATCTCCCAAGCTTCTTTGTTTTTTTTGTGACTGATAAAACTGGTAAAAATAGGGATAAAAGCTGCGGAAATTGAACCCAAAATTAAAGTATTAAAAATCAAATCCGGAATTCTAAAAGCGGCATAATAAGTATCCAGCATGGCGGTAGGGATTTTTTGCGCCAAAAAGTGGTCGCGCACCAAACCTAAAAAATTGGATATCAAAAGAGTGGCAATTAAAATTATAGTTGCACCTTTGACTGAATTTTCTCCGTTAAATAGATCTTTTAATTTCTGCATCTTTAGTCTTTTTTGAAGCTTCTGACAATTTCTTCAATATAAGGCAAGATCATACCAAAGTTTTCTTTGGGAGCATGGCTCACAAATTGATAAAATTCACCATTGGCATAAATATAATAATCCTTGCCTTGCAAAACCCCTTTTTCAATATAATTTTCCACCACTGTGAATTTGTCATCGATATTTTCAGCCTTGTCTAGACTTACAAATTGGTAGTCTGCAGAAAGCGTGGTATCGCCAATATAGTTTTGCACCATTGTATTGATATAATTATACCAATCGACTTCGGAATTTATTTTACTATTCGAATCAGTTACAAATCTTAATAGTTTAACACTAACCAAGGCGCTCGCAAAACTACCTTTGGTGGCTTCCGACTGCGGCAAGTAGAAAAAACCAATATTTTCTCGCTTCAAGGGGTCCGTAACATTCTTATCGCCGCCTAAATCTTTTTCCTGCCAATTATCCGGGTAGGCTAAAGAAATTTTATGAGCATTGTTGGTAAAGTTTTTAGTGGCTTCCTTGTCAGGACTTTCCGGTAAATTCAATTTACTGACAATTTTACTGACTTCTTCGGTGGAAAAAGTTCTTTGCTGAGATTTTTCCCACCAAATATATCCGGCAAGCCCCAAAATCAATATGACGAGAATAATGATAATAATGTTTTTTTTCATGTTTATTTTACCTTTCTTAATTTATCTAATGCTAGTTTGATTCTTTTGATTGACTCTTCCTTGCCCAAAGCCCACAACAGCTCTACCGGCGAAGGGCTTTTTTCTTGGCCCGACAAAGCCACGCGCACCGGCCAAAAAACGTCACCATTAGTCAAACTTTCCTTCGCAACGATATCTAATAATGTTTTGTTTAAGCTTTCGACTTTTCCCCAATCCGATGAACTGATAACTGATAACTGGTTACTGACAACTGCCAGCCCTTCCAAGGTAGCTTCGGGGGTGGATTTTTTAAAAACTAATAATTTCCCCTCATATTCCGGAAGTTTATAAAAATAATGCGCCAGCTTCTCAAAATCCGCCAATTTGTTCATTCTGGATTTTATCACTGAAATAATTCTTAAGGTGACCTCTCTATTAGTTTTTAGTTTTAAGTTTTGGTTTTTAGTTTTAAGTTTTTCGATTTTAGTTGATAAATTGTCATCAGACAATTTATTGATGTAATAATTATTAAAATAATTGAGCTTTTCAATGTCAAATATCGCCCCCGACCTATTGACTTTAGCTAAATCAAATTCTTTTTCTAAATCTTTGAGTGTGAAAAATTCTCGATTATCTTTGGGGTTCCAACCAAGGAGCGCAATATAGTTGATCATGGCTTCTGGCAAATATCCCTGATCGCGAAAATCATGCGAAACTGAAACTGGGTTGTGGCGCTTGCTCATCTTACTGCGATCCGGGTTTAATATCAAGGGGATATGAGCAAATTTTGGTAAAGTGAAATTTAGCGACTCGTAGAGCATAATTTGCTGGGGCGTACTATTAACATGATCAGCCCCGCGAATGACATGAGTGACACCCATCTCGTAATCATCCACTGTGGCGGCGAACATATAAAGCGGCACCCCATCGCTTTTGATAATCACAAAATCATGGAAATTTTCTTTTTTAAATTCCAACTCACCCATGATTAAATCTGGATATTTGATGCTATCTTTTGGATATGAATCGAGTTTAAACCAAATCGCTCCCTCTTTTTTGTAAGCCTTGCCGGATTTAATTAGTTGGTCGGAATATTTTTGATAAATTGGCAACCTCTCCGACTGCCGATAAAAAGTCTCCCCAGCTTTTAGTTTTTCGCCCGCCCCGAGCGAGGTCGAAGGGTTTTTAGTTATCGAATTCCACTTTAGCCCCAACCACTTCATTCCCTCCAAAATATCCTCTTCATATTCTTTTTTAGAACGTTTAGGATCAGTATCTTCAATACGCAAAATAAACTTGCCCCCATTGGACTTGGCAAATAAATAATTAAATAGCGCTGTGCGGACTGAACCAATATGAAACAACCCCGTCGGACTAGGCGCCATCCGAGTGATAACTTTTTCTTTTTGCATAAACCTATTTTAACTTAATAAAAAAGGATTTTCAAGATAGAGAACTATTTAGTCAATTGGAACGTAGGAAGCATTTTATTGTAGGTGTCTAAATATTTGCTGTCTACCAAGGTAACATTTATCGTATCGTTATTGCTGTCTTTTGAATCAAAGTAAGTAATCGGCAAAGAAGTTTCTGTTTTTTGGGTAGTCATAGAAGTCACCTTCCAGGTTGTTTCATAGCCAGTCAAACCCGAAGTGGTCTTGATTGGGGCATTGGAAACTAAATCACCATAGCCTTGGATAGAAGCACTGGCAGCAGTTTTGACATATTCCGCAAAGCTCTGGGTTTTTTGAGCAGCTGGCCGAGCATTTAAATCAATGGTGATCAATTCATTGGCAGGATCACTGGTAGTGGAAGCCAAGCGGAAACCTGCGCCGGATTTAGTGTCCGGATATTCACGATAAGCCCAATCTGATGGATATTTAATTGCATAACCATAGGTACTGTTGGTGTAAGTTTTCCAACTGGCAGTTTCACTGGATGAAGTCGACGAGGTTGTGGTCGGAGTGGTAGTCACAGTGGAATTGGTGGACTTACCATCTTTGTTTTTGAAATAATAATAACCGCCGAGTGCACCCAATAATAGTGCTATGATAACAACTAAGATTACTGCGATCGCGCCCATGCCATTTTGTTTGTGCATAAGTTTCTCCCCTGCCCGCCACGCAAGCTAAGCAAGTTATCCCCGCCTGCCATGACTGGCATGTCGGGCACGGTTGCTGGCGTTGCGGGCGCGGCTTTCGTTTAATGAATTACTTAATTTAATTAGCTTTCAAAGTTGTGATAACTTTCTCTGCCAGAGATGCGCCTGAATCAGAACCGGGTTCTTGTCCGCCGGTGAAAAGTGCAAAATAATTACCAAATTGAACTAAATAATATACTGGCTGGCTAATTGCTTGGATTTGGAATTTTCTGCCTTGATAACTACTGTTAACCATAGTGATCTTGCTGATTTTGACATCATTATTCTGAGCAAAATTGGTAATCCATCCATCTATCGACATGCTGGCAATATTTGGCTCAAGAAAACAAGAAAATTGAAACCATAGATCATTGATAGAATCTATCTTTTGTGAGGTGATTTTGGATTTTTCCGGCACTGTAACGCTGGCGATACTGGTGCCTACTCTATCAAGCACCCAACCCGGAGTAATAGTGTCAACGGTATAATCTGCCGGCAAATACAGGCTAAATTGTTCATTAATTTTTTTGTAGCTCCAATCGCCGTATTTATTGGTGCCCATATCGATAGCTGGTGTTGCTGATGCTGTTGAGGTTGCAGTGGCGGTAGCAGTGGCAGTGCTGGTTGGAGTAGAAGTGGTGGTTGGTGTGGCAGTAGAAGTGGTTTTAACATCTTTATTTTTGAAATAATAATAACCGGAAACAAATCCCAAAATTAGGATTATTAGTACCATAAAAGCAATTAGAATTGTAGCTATTCCCCTCTCTTTTTTGTGCATTTTAACTCCCTCGCCCGCCACACAAGACAGCAAGTGTCTTGCTGGCGTTGCTGGCGCGGCCCTTAATTAATTATTTAATAATCGGCCCTGTCTGCTAACTACATTATATCATATTCTGTGATGGCTTATTCAATTGATTCTATTACGCTCTTAAAAGTTTCTAGATAAGAATTATTATTTTTATCGCCTAAATATTCTATACCAAATAAAGGAAAATCATCTCTGCCTGTAAAATAATAACCGGAAGTAACTCGTATAAATTCGAACTCTAGATTATTATAAATCACCCCCTGTTTACCATTTTTTGCTTTAACAAACTGGCAGCCAGTGATATCATGATATAATTCCTTAATTTGTTTCAAATCTGCGCAATTCTTTGCTTTGTATGCACCCCAAATCGCACCAAGTTCATAATCATTCCCCTCACGCCCAACAGAAAAATCCGGGCTGACATAGCCTGCAATTAAATCTTTGGCGGAAGGATCTGAAAAAGTTATTCTGCCTGATTTCCCCGAACCAATGTTGGCAGAAACAGTACCAGTTTGTAATGAAACTTCTCCCCATTCTTTGGGATATTTAAAAGAAATTCCCAAATCATTAATCTTATAAGTTTTCCAATCCTTGGTTTTAGGGTCAACAGTTGTTGAGGGATTTGGCGTGGGCGCGGAGGTCATAATTAGATCATCTGTGATAGTAATAACTTCCGGTTGGGATTTTTTGGTATTTTTACTAGCCAATAAATAATAAACAATAAAACTAATGATAGCTATTATCAAAATAACAAAAGTAATAATTATAATTGGAGATGATTTGTAGTGTTCTCTGCTCATATAATATATGGTAAAAATATGGATAGGCCAATGATGATAGAAATAATGGAAAGAATCAAAACCATAGCAGCCATCATGTCTTTGACTCGGCCGACATTAAAATGATGCTGGGGGTGTAAATGATCCAAAGTTTTTTCCAAGCAAGTATTGCTGATTTCTGCCACCAAAACCAAACCGATAGTCAAATATAAAATTATGCGTTCGGGGGTTTTTAAGGGGAAAAGATACATTAAAACCAAAACTATCAACGAAATAACTATCATAATGACAATATTGCGCTCTCTTAACAAAAACCCTATCCCCCTGAATGCATCAACAAAACTTGCCAAAAAATTTCTTTTATCCATAGCTATATTTTAACAAAAAAGATAGCCAAAAGCTATCTTTTTTAAATCTCAACATGGCTCCGGAGGTCGGATTCGAACCGACAACCCTCTCGTTAACAGCGAGACGCTCTGCCATTGAGCTACTCCGGAGCCTTATTGAGATTTTTAAAAAGCTATTTTAGATTTTATCACTAATTTCAAATTGATGCAAGATAGAGGCAAAAAAATAAGGAGGTGCTTTGAATGAAATTCAAGGCAGTATTAAGCGGGATTAATACCGCGATCAATCCCGCGATCGTTAAAGCGATGAGCTCAAGTCAGCTTGCAAAAAAGCTGATCGAACTTGTTTCCGGAAAATGTTTAGGCGCAGCCAATCCTCTCTTCCGTCCGTCGGAATATTATATGCAGTGGCCAGATATGGCTGTGGCTGCCATCGATGGAACTATGGGGGTGGAAATGCGTCTGACCGGAGTGTCACGGGATGGACGCGAGCCCAAGCAATTTCACGAAGCACTTCGTGTGCTCCATGAAGTTACGAAAGATACGCTCAAACAGGCTATGGAGGAATCGGGATGTCGCGAAAGTATTCAGCTCTTCACGGCCATTATGCTCGATGGTGAAGTCCCGGTTGATCCCAAATCGGGACTGTACAGCAACATACTCGAGCATCCGGCAGAATGGATCAAGGCGGGCGCCGATGACAGCTGCGCGGGCTCTCAGGTTCCGAACGAATAGTGGACATGACAAGGTCGGTGGATCATATTTGCTAGCAATAGCACTTGTGCATTCATCGACCATATTTTTTGAAGATACCAAGTGTGATATTTTTTGTTTACTTCCATAATTATGATATTATATAATCTATGTTTAAGAGCCAATCA
>JAMDBS010000003.1 GCA_023487325.1 Patescibacteria group bacterium | reverse complement strand
TTAATATCTTCTTTTGTCATTTTTTTGATCTCGCGGCTATAAGTAAAAATAAATTACCCGAAGACATAACAAAAGACAATCCGAACCTGGTAAGTTTTCTGCCGGCGTTTTATAGAACATTGCGAAATAAAAAAATGACAAAAGAAGATATTAAAAAACTTTTACAAATAATTAGAGATGGGGAGGGAAGCAGGGATGACGGAAATATGCAGAATTAAAAATATCAATATTGACCAACTCGCTGCAATTGCCAATAAATTATTAGAAGGTTGCAAAATAGATAGAATACCGGTCGATATTGAAAACATAGTTGAAGTTATTTTAAAAATAAAAGTTTGCCCTATACCAGATATAAAAATGAATTTTGACGTAGATTCGTATTTTGCTACAGATGGTGAGGAAAGCCGGATTTTTATTGACAAGCATATTTACGATCATCCTAAAAATAATAGATGTCGTTTTTCATATGCACATGAGCTTTCCCATTATCTACTCCATAAAAAATTTTATATTGAAGAAAACATCACTGATTTTGAGAAATATCTTGATTTCCAAAAAACATTAACATTGACTGAAATAAAGAGATTGGAGTTTCAAGCATATACATTAGCAGGATATCTTTTGTTACCTAGACAAATATTTACAACGACATTACGTAATTTAATTAAAGAAAAGGGGAGTATTGGCAAGTTAACGACTTCTGATATTCAAATTATTATTTCTGATTTGTCAAACAAATTCAATGTTTCTGAGTTGGTTATTCTCAAACAAATAAAAAAAGAATTTCCAAAATTTTATGATTTAATATACAATTTAAGCTCGATCTAAAATTCAATTAGTACCTTCCTCTTAATTTAATTAATAAAAAAATCATTTCAATTATTTTATAAAGTGATTTTTTGATAAAAATAAGCGGAGATTAGAACCAACTCGGGAATCAGTAATTTAAATAATTTTCACTCATCAGGAATCAGTTTTTTTTATCTTAAATAAGCATGCATTGACATTTTGGGTTAGTTCACGGTATAATTGTAAATTGAATAAAGTTAAACAGTCGCGTCTGCAACATCAACAAGTTTGTGTTTCGGGCGGGGCTGTATTAGCTTCGACAGGCATTTTAAAACATTTAATCTGAAAGTCGAGATTTGATATTTACTCGTTAAAAAAATATCAACTTCTAATTGCAAAATTAGTTGAGAAGGTAAAGGGAGCTTTTGCTTCCTTGACTCCTTCATTCTCCTTAGCTTAAATTCTAAGGACGTCTACTTTATTGGAGTCTGACTGGTAGAGATAGGCGAAATAAATCAGATTGCGGTTCGGTTAGATAGTCTTAGTAGCCGATCCAAAGACAAACCAAGACACTTCACTTTCATTTCCCGATGTAAAAATCGGGATAAAAAGGATTAAATGTTCGAATGTTTGGACAGGGGTGCAACTCCCCTCAGCTCCACCAGACAAGAAATGCTCAGGTTTACCCTGGGCATTTGTTGTTTGGATAGAATTGGGAGTTGCACCACGAAAGGGGTCGGGAAAACAACTGTTTCCCCGTGGAGGAAGGCAGGTCGCCTCTGGCGAACGTCGGAAAACCGTGGGTTTCCGAGTTGGTGCTAATCTCCCCTCAGCTCCACCAAAAAATCACCAGAATTGTTCTGATGATTTTTTGTTGCTACTCTATTCTCTTTCCCTTTGTCTTCTGAGATCTTTTTTCTTAATATCTTCGCATTTATTGTCAATTCTTTTGCTCGGCAGAACTATAAGATACTTTTTCAAAATTCCTATTCTTGGGGTTGACAAAACCAATAAACATTGTCATTATTACTACGAGAATGAAACGCTGATTTTGGGAGGTACATTAACATGGGAAAAGGAAAATTTAGCACCGAGCAGATGTTGGCTCAGGCGCTTACTCTGATTGATGTGCAAAGATATGAATGGCCCAAGGAGTTATTATTGGGTAAAGAGCTGTCACTTGAACAAAAGAAATTTTTGGTAGATGAAATTGTCGAGAAAAGAAAATGCAAATTTGGCGATGAAGAATATCTCGGCAAATCTGGGATAGTGATTTGGCTGCTCGAACAAATTGATCAGATTGGGATTGGCTATCAGTTTATGTTGAGCATATTAAAAAATAAGAAGCTGCTTGCTATCACCAGTTATCATCACTTAGATAATTTAATTTCTATTATTGAGAACGCGAAAATCCCTGAAGGATTTAAATTATCTGCTGTGGAAATGTACAACGGTAACTATGCGGGGAAAGAAGTTGTCAGCACTTTAATGAATTTTTTGGGTTTCAAAGGTATAATATGCAGAGATTCAGCTGGACTTTTTTCCCAAACAAAAAAAACCGGACAAAATTCTCATTTTGTGTTTTACCACGGCAGAGATGGCTGCGGCTGGCACGTGATGGCCAGAGATAAGAAAAATGCAATAATAAGAATAGGTTTGCCCAGCAAACAGTGGCCTGACACACGGCTATTAATAGCCAAAGATCAAGTGACGCAAATTCCTTCTGATCTGGGCAACATTGCAGCTGCCAAAATATATTTAAAAAAGTCTGCAAGTAAGGATGCTGCGCCCTTGCCAGACAAAGAAGGAGTGTCATCGCCCAAAAATAATTCAGAAGCACTGCATCAATGTCGAACCTGCGCACATTTTAAACCTAAAGCAGGTCTGGTTGGTTTTTGCGAAAAGCAACCGCCTATTGAGGTTTATGCCGAAGGTAAAGCCTGCAAGAATTACGCAATATGTTGTCCTAATTGCCACGAGGTGATAACTGATTTGATCAGAGGATGCACAAAATGCGTTCCGGATATTGCCAAGGTCATAATCCCGACAATCCAGGAAGTAATCT
The DNA here is from genome assembly GCA_023487325.1 of Patescibacteria group bacterium. Next base: position 5,363 of record JAMDBS010000003.1, on the reverse strand, counting down.
CGGTCCAGACTTGCCCAAGTTGTCAGGGTAATGTTACTTGTTCAAAGGAGACCGGTTTTATAACCAAAGAAGAGCCTGACTCCACTGGTTGGGCGCTACAAACAGTTCGTATCCCTACCATTTTGCAGATTAATTGCTTCACTTGTGCCAAGGTGGCTGAATTAGAAATTGAACATCGATTCAAAAATCACCATGACCCTGTCATCAACTTTCTCGTCCTCAAGGGCAAGACAATAATCACCTGCGCCAAAACTTTGCCCGAGGCGTTGAAAGCTGCTCGTTCGAGCCTGGAGCAAAAAATCTGCGGATTGCGCAGTAAAATTGTGGCCAGGAGAGAGGCAATCGTTGATCAGCCGATCCAGATAATCAAATGGAGCAATACCATAATAGACAATGCAGAAAAGGATGATTTTGGATGCCACAGAAATCTTGCAGACAGATGGATATGATATTAAAACCATCTGTTCGAAAGAATAGAAAAAATTGTGCCCGAGGAATACCTCGGGCATTTTTCATTCCATCCCTCTTTCCCTTTGCCTTTTGAGATCTTTTTTCTTGATATCCTCGCGTTTGTCGTAGATCTTTTTACCGCGGCCGAGGCCGAGAGCAATCTTGGCCCGGCCGTTTTTTAAATAAATTTTTAGCGGGACTAAAGTTAAGCCTTTTTGCTGAGTCTTGCCAATTAGTTTATTAATTTCCGTTCGATGCATTAGTAATTTTCTGGTTCGAGTGGCGTTTTCTTTGTCGGGAGTTTGGATGTTGGCATTAATTAAGAATAATTCGGGGGAGTTTCCAGTTTTCAGTTTCCAGTTTTCAGTTTTATTATTATTCCGCGAAGACTTTGGACTGTTAACTGATTGCAGTATTTTAGCATGGGAGCCGGCGATATTTATTTTACCGGCGCGGATGGCTTTGATTTCCGCGCCACGCAAAACAAGACCCGCTTCGTAGGTCTCTATAATCTCGTAGTTGTGATAAGCTTTCTTATTTTCAGCAAAAATTTTCATATGATAGTCTTCAGTCTACAGTTATCAGTTTACAGTTTTTTGATCAAGCCATTTATCATGGCAGATATCTCGTCGTCTTCGCGGAATAATTTATCAAGTTCTAATTCGTTGCCGTATTGTAGTCTTTTGGATATTTCTAAAGCAGAAACCATCTCGTAACAAGACCTCAGGGCTATAATAAGAAATCTTTTGAATTCAATCTTGGTGTGACAACCACATCCTTCGGCTATGTTTAAAGAAATACTAACCGCCGCTCTTCTTATTTGAGAGACGAGACCGTACATTTCAGATTTAGGAAAATTTTCTGTCAATTTATATATTTTTGTAGTAAATTCAATCGATCTATCCCAAACTTTTAATTTTCTAAAATTTTGCATGTTCGCCTCCCTATAAGCTGATCACTGAAAACTGACAACTGATAACTAATTCCTATTCTACCCAATTTTGACAATTAATTAAAGTGCTGATATGTTTAAAATGAATTCAATATTTGGAGGGCTTATGGCAAAATGCAACTTAACAAAACATAAGAAGGGTTTACTCATTGTTATTGACGGCACCGATGGTAGTGGGAAAGAGACCCAGAGTAATATTTTGTATAACAAATTGACAGCACTAGGAATCGCAGTATTAGGGATTGGTTTTCCCAGATATGGCCAGAAAAGCGCAGCCATGGTGGCAGATTATTTGAATGGTAAATTTGGTACTGCTGAAGAAGTAGGTCCATACAAAGCTTCAATCTTATACGCAGTTGATCGCTTTGCGGCATCTAATCAAATCAAAAAATGGCTACAAACAGGTAAAGTTGTTTTATCTAATCGATATACCACAGCCAATATGGGTCATCAGGCCGGAAAAATTAAAGACAGAAAAAAAAGAGATGAATTCTTAAAATGGATTGAAGATCTGGAATACAACAAATTGGGCATCCCCAGACCAGACAAGAATATTTTGTTATATATTCAGCCAAAAATTGGGCAAGGTCTGGTTGACAAAAAAGGAGAAAGAGAATATCTCGCAGGAAAAAAACGAGATATTCACGAAGCCGATCTTAAACATTTACAGGCTGCTGCTCGAGCATTTCTCTATGTTGCTAAAAAATATCATTGGGATATCATCAATTGCGCACCGAAAGGGCAGTTGCGCACACCCGAAGATATTGCAGCTGAGATCTGGCAGGTTGTAAAACCAATTGTAATGTAGGCATATAATCGGTCGCTAACCGCGGCCGATTTTTGACAAAGAAAAATAATTACACTATTGTTAGATTAGACTGAATAAATTAAGTATCCGCCTGATCGGTGGATTCATGCGGGGCCAAAAATGATTATCGGAATTACCGGCACATTGGGGTCTGGTAAAGACACCATTGCCGAACATTTAGTCAAAAAATACGGCTTTACTTCTATCGGCACCGGCGATATTGTGCGCGAATTTGCCAAGGCTGCCGGTTGGCCCAACACTCGTGATGCTCAAAGGGAAATGGGCAATAAATTACGCCGCGAAAAAGGCAGGGGTTTTTTAATTAAAGCTGCTATTTCAAGATTAAAATCCAAAAATAAAGCCATCACTGGTATCCGTCAGCCAGAAGAAGCGCAATATGTCAGAGATTTGTCAGATGGTCTGTTAATTGCTGTGGATGCGCCGATCAAGATGAGATTTGAAAGAATGTTAAAAAGAAAACGGCCTGGTGATTCACTGACTTTAGAATCATTAATTGAGCGTGAAAAAAAAGAAATGTTTGGTCAATTGGGCAAAAACACGCAAAATATTTCCCAATGTATGAAAGAGGCCAATTATCATTTGGAAAACGATGGTTCAATAGCGGAATTAAACAAGAAAGTTGATGAAATTTTAAAGAGAGTATATGGAAAGAAAAAAATCAAATAAACGCCCTAGTTGGGATGAATATTTTGTTAACATGGTTGGCGCTGTAGCTGAGCGAGGCACTTGCGATCGAGGCAAGGCCGGCTGTGTGATAGTCAAAGACAAATATATTTTGGTCACTGGCTATGTTGGTTCTCCGCCTGGTACCGGCCATTGTGACGAGGTTGGGCATCTGTTGCATAAAGTAATTGATGAAGATGGCAAAATATCTCAACATTGCGTGCGCACTACTCATGCCGAGCAAAACGCTATTTGTCAGGCGGCTAAACGGGGGATATCTTTGGAGGGAGCCACGCTTTATTGCAAAATGGCGCCCTGCTTGACTTGCGCCAAAATGATTGTCACTGTTGGCATCAAACGAGTTGTTTGCCAACGCAATTATCATGGAGCTGGTTTAACCCCCGAACTATTTTTAAAAACAGGAGTCAAATTGGAAGTATTGGAAAATGTGATGGAAACCTATAAAGATATGTGATAATAAAATGCCGACTATTTTGAAAGTAAAAAAATTAAATAAATTTGCCCAGCTTCCTAGCTATGCTCACGAGGGTGATGCCGGACTGGATCTTACGACCATTGAAGCAAAAACAATTAACCCCAGAGAAAGGGGCATTTTTAAGACTGGCATAACCTTGGAAATCCCCCGAGGCTATTACGGACATATTTGTGATAAAAGCGGTCTGGCGGCAAAATCAGGCATCACGGTCTTGGCTGGCATTATCGATGCAGGTTATCGCGGAGAAGTGATGGTGGTGTTGTATAATACATCGAATACAAAAGTGACACTGGCTCGCGGGGATAAAATCGCTCAAATTTTAATTAAAAAAATTTCAGAGGTAAAAATTAAAGAAATTTTTGATACTTCCAAAACTACCAGAGGCAAAAAGGGTTTTGGCAGTTCTGGGAGGTAAATATTATGGCAAAAGTTGCAAAATTGCAGGTAGAACTAATCGGCAACACCAAAGACGCTCAACAGATTGTGGCCGCGGCCATTCGGCAATGTTATAGTCCGGTTGGTTCCAAAGATTTAAAGCAAAAAATCAGCCGCGAAAAAATGCAAAAACTTATCAGGCAGGTTCTCTCCAGTGGCCATACTTCCACTATCGAACATGCGGTTTTTACTTTTGCTGTTGAGGGAATTTCGCGCGCCTGTTCGCATCAGTTGGTGCGACATCGAGTTGCTTCTTATTCACAGCAGTCCCAGCGTTATGTTGATTTTCGTAAAAGTGATTCTTTCAGCTATATTGTTCCGCCAGCTATTCTGGCTAATAAAAAACTTCTCAAAATTTTTCAAAAAAATATGGATCAACAATTTGCGATTTATCGATTATTAGTTAAGGCCGGCATTGCGCCGGAAGATGCGCGCTTTGTTTTGCCCAATGCCGCCGAAACAAAAATAGTTATTACTATGAATGCCCGTTCATTATTCAACTTTTTAAGCCATCGCATGTGCAATCGCGCCCAATGGGAGATTCGAGCTTTGGCCAACAAAATGCATCAAGAATTAATGAAGGTTGCCCCGGATATATTTAAATATGCCGGTCCGCCCTGTCAAACAGAACTAATTTGCTGGGAGGGAAAGCTCAATTGCGGCAAGCCAGATAGAAATAGAAAAATTCAAGTCAGATCACACGTTTTATAAATTTCTTATAAAGAGTTTTCCAAAAGCGAGGGACATCTCCTTCGCTTTTGTACGTTTCAAAATTTAAAACAGCGCCAAGTTACGGCGCTGTTTTATGTTGAGTTAATTTTTAGTTTATTTAATAATTTTACTAATTCCGTGAAACTCCCCCCGCGAATAACCATATCCAAATTGGGGATAGTTGAGTAGTCAGTATTTTCCGGCCACTTTTCTAAGTAGACATTGAGAGTTTCATTCATCCTCATTTTAGCATCACCATACAAGGAATCAGTGATGGTGATGATATTGCAAAGAGGAATGCCATGCTCAAATGCATACTTTGCAATAAAAAAATCCTTATTAATGTGAGTTCTTTGTGGGTAGATACCATTTATTACGCGCGATGATTGATTAAAGCGATATCTTATTCCATATATCGGGTTAATTGATAGTTCATAATATTTGAGATATATTTCAATAAAGTTTACAATGCCATACGATACGACAAAACAGTTTGGGGAAAATATCTGTGTTAGTCGATTAAGGTCTTGTCGAGGCGTAATTTTATCCGCTAATCTCCATAATTTTTTTAATGTAATTTTGTTGGCTGCGAAGACTGTTAAAGTTTGCAAAATAAGCTTTTCGGCCGAGAAAAGATCCATTTCGCCGTTATGAAACAATGGCAGAAACCTCGCTTTAATTCTTTCTCGTTCTTCTCTGCCTTTCTTGTTGCAAAAGGTATTGGTAATTAGTTCCCAATGACTGGGCATTTCCGCTGTTGCATTAGTAATCGTGCCATCAAAGTCTAATGCTAAAGCCTTGTTGGAACGGTTTACTATTGTTTTCAG
>JAMDBS010000147.1 GCA_023487325.1 Patescibacteria group bacterium | reverse complement strand
TTACTCGGTCCATCTTTTTAGCTTACCTCAGGTGGGTCTGGAACCAATTTTCTAACCTGATAACTGCCTTTACTTTGGAACTTTTTGATATTTGTTCATATTAATTTCTAATAGTTTCTTAGCAATAAAAAACTATTAGTATAAAAGTTTGATTTAAGTCTATTTTTGAGATACACTTTAATTAAATGAAAGCAACTTATAAGATTATATCTTTTCTCTTTATTTTAATTATCTTAACATTCTCAATAATGTGGAATTTTTGTATTTCTGACGGTTGTATTTTTGGTGATCAGGCAGTTTGCAGTTCTACCGAATGTGTAGGCGAAAGCGTTTTTAATCACATTCAAGAGCGGATTAATCTATTTTCGGTTCTACCCGGCCCGACAATTTTTATTTTATTGTCTGTCATATTATTAATTACCTCTCTGCTTTCTTTGAGTCCGCTATTACTGCTTCGATTAGATAAATTGCTTACTGGAAATACGCACATTAGATATTTCGAACCGAAACTATTCGATCCGATTCTAGACGCGTTATCTAACGGAAGATTGTGTCCTAAAATTTATCCTTCTCATTAATATTCTGCTGATTTAGTAAATATTAATTTTGAGAAAGGATTTTTAATGTCACAAAATAAACAAAGGAACAAGAGCGGTAATATAATTGGGGCAATCATTGGCATTGGTGTTATTTCGCTTATAGTCTGGGTGCTAGTCGCATCGGCAAACAATAAAAAAGATGGACCGAGTAATGATAAAACTGGATCTCAATCGACAAAGACCACTAATGATAGGTTTGCACAAATAAACCCCGCGGATCAGATAAAAGGAAGCAAAAACGCGCCGATAACCTTTATTGAATACTCAGACTTTCAATGCCCATATTGTGTACGATTTCATCCGGTTATGGAAAATATCATCGATAAAAATCCAGACAAGGCCAGATGGGTTTATCGGCATTTTCCTCTAAATTTCCACAAAAATGCCAAGCAAGCAGCCGAAGCGGCGGAGGCAGCCGGCGAGCAAGGTAAATTCTGGGAATTCAGCGCAAAAATTGCAAAGAATTCCCAACAAGATGATACCGGTCTAAACAAAGCTGATTTTGAGAAGTATGCTCAGGAGCTTGGTTTGGACATGACAAAGTTTAATGATGCTATAAACCAAGGAAAGTACAAGGCAAAAGTCGAAGCTGATTATAGCTCCGGCATGGAAGCGGGCGTGCAGGGAACCCCGACTTTGTATATAATCGATAAAAACGGCAAGGTTGAAAAATTAGACAATTTAAATGAATCATCAATAATTGCAAAAATCGAAGCGGCAAGTAAGGAATTAAATGAATGACTCCTGGATACAATCGAATTTCCCGACTCTTAATAAAAGAAAGAACATTGCAGAGTTCGTCTATTTTGATAATGCTTGCGTAACCCTAAGACCCAGATCTGTAATCGATGCCATGAATAGATACTATGAAGAATATCCGGTATGCGGCGGGCGGTCAATGCATAAACTTGGGAAAATAGTATCAGACAAAGTATACGAAACTCGATCTCTTGTTGCTCGGCTGATAGACGCGCGGAAAGAGGAAATAGTTTTTACTAGAAATGCAACTGAATCAATTAATTTTATTGCTTATTCAATCAATTGGAAAAAAGGTGATGTAGTTTTGACCTCTGACAAGGAGCATAACTCTAATTTATTGCCGTGGATACGATTGTCAAAAAAGATTGGAATTGTGCATAATATAGTAAAATCTGATTCGGATGGATACCCGGACCTTACATACTTAAGAGAAATGCTTAAGAAATATAACGGCAAAGTTAAGTTAATAGCAGTTGCCTTGTCGTCAAATCTTGACGGGATGACTAATCCTGTGGCGGAGATTGCCAAATTAGGTCACAAATACGGAGCACTTATTTTGGTTGATGCTGCGCAGGGTTTGCCGCATCAACCGGTAAGTGTTAATAAATTAGGAGCAGATTTTTTGGCTTTTTCCGGACATAAAATGCTGGGCCCTTCTGGAACGGGGGTCTTGTATGGAAAAAAGAAGCTTTTGGAAGAATTTGAACCCTTTATGATTGGCGGCGGAACAGTGGTAAAGTCAACTTATGATAGTTATTGTCTGGAAAATATTCCTGAAAGGTTTGAGGCTGGACTGCAAGACTACGCCGGGATCATCGGTTTGGGAGAAGCTATCAGATTTATTCAAAGAATCGGATATAAAGAAATAACAAGAAGGGATTTAGAATTAAATAAATATATTACCGACTATCTATCCTCCATCGATAGAGTGCATATTGTAGGGGCAAAAGAACCGGAAAAAAGAGGAGGAATAATTTCGTTTTATGTTGACGGAGTTGATCCCCACCTGATCGCGCTTATGTTAGATGAAGCAGGTATTATGGTTCGTTCGGGTCAACTATGTGTGCATTCGTGGTTTAATGATAAGAAAATTCAAGGTGTAGTTAGAATTTCCACCTATTTTTATAATACTCTTGAGGAAGTTGAGTATTTTATTAGAACATTTAGCAACATATTAAAGGCGGTATAATGGTTTGTATAATAGCTCTGATAGTTTTTTCAATAATGGGTATATTTAGCGCAACTCACAGGCAACTGGCAAAGGAAGCCTTTGATTGTGTATTCAGAAGGGTAACATTTAGGCCATGTAATACCGGTTTTAAGGAAAAGATACGCGGGCGGATTGTGGGCAAATTACTTAAGCGTTCAGTAGCACTCGCAAAATTTTCAAACAAATATTTTGAAGTTTTTGCCTGGATATTCTTTTTACTGACCGTTGTAAGTACCATCTACACAGTTAAAGGCGGTTACAATTTTTACCGATATGGAAGCTGCAACGGACTAAACCAAGGAGGTTTTTGTGTCCTTGATCCTACAGGTAAAAATAATGCAACAAACAGCGTTATTAATGAATCTTGTCCAATTAAACAACCTACTGCTAAAGATTTAACACTGTCTAACGTTGATCTAAGTTTATTCCCCTCGAAAAAGGCGGATTCGAAAAATAATCTTGTTTTCATCGGATGCTATAGCTGCGATTATACAAGAAAAGCATATCCTGTTGTTAAAAAATTATTGGAAAAAGAAAATGTCAATTATACTTTTATTCACTTCTCGCTTAAGGATGAGAATGAAAATTTTCCATTGTATGTCTATGCTGCATCAAAGATTGATCAAGAAAAATATTGGCGCCTAAACGATTTAATTTTCGAGACAAACAAAGAAGATTTGCAGAGTCAAAAAAAAATCGAAGAGATGGTTATGAACGCCGGATATGATTTACAGGTTATAAAAGATGAAGCGCAAAAGGAAAGTACAAAGCAGGCCGTTCAAAAACAAACCGAGGAGATAAGAAAAACCCATATCTACGGCACGCCAACTGTTTTCATTAATGGGAAACCAATAGTCGGACCAAAACCATACAGAGTTTATAAGTTGATGTTAAAATAGAAATAGGAATTAATATGTTTAAAAATAAAAAATTCATATTATTAGCGATTTCCTTGGCGATAATTATACCTCTCGAAGTATTGTCGCTGTTTTCCATTCATCTTTCCGTGTGGGTGGAGGTACCAATAACTGCCAGCTTGCTTTTAGTATTTGGTTGGGAGGTTTTTAAAAATGGAATCAAAAGTTTGTTCAAGCTAAACTTTTCTAATATTAACCTCCTGATGACTATTGCCATATTTGGCGCTCTTTATCTTCGACAATTCGAGGAAGCAGTAGTGATTGTAGTGCTTTTTGCATTAGCGGAAGCCCTGGAAGAATTTGGCATCTCTAAAAGCAAAAAGGCTCTCGAAGAACTCGTTAGCAAGACGCCAAAAACGGTATTACTCAAAGGCATGAAGGAAAAAACACCCATAGAGAGAGTAAATGTTGGCAATGTTATGGAAATCAGGCCGGGTGATATTATTCCGTTGGACGGAGAAATTATATCTGGCGGTTCGATAGTCGATGAAGCAACTATTACCGGCGAACCGATCCCCAAAACAAAACAAATTAGCGATCTTGTCTATGCTGGCACTCAAAATTTAGACGGCTATTTAGAGGTCAGAATTACTAAATTAACAAAAGACACTACTATCTCGAAAATTATTGAATTGACAGCAAAGGCCGCTCAGCATAAATCAAATTCGCAACAATTTATAGAAAAATTTGCTAGCAAATACACTCCTTCGGTCATAGTGATCGCTTTTTTGATTGTTGTGATTCCAGTTTTATTTTTTCACCAACCATTTACACATTGGTTTGCCCAAGCATTAAGCCTACTGGTGATCGCATGTCCTTGCGCTTTAGTAATTTCAACGCCAATTGCCGTCTTTTCAGCTGTTGGAAATGCCAATAAACAAGGTATTCTTGTAAAAGGAGGAAAGTTTTTAGAGGAATTTGGTAAAATTAAGGCGATTGCTTTTGATAAAACCAGAACTCTAACAAAAGGAGAAGTTGTTGTTTCTGAAATCATACCCTTTAATGGATACACGGAAAAAGAAGTTTTAGCTTGTGCCGCCGGTCTTGAGTCCTTTTCAGAGCACCCCCTGGCCAAAGGAATTATGAAAAAGGCCGAGGAATTGAATGTAAAATTCAAAAATGCTTCGAGTTTTAAAGCGGTGGCAGGAAGCGGAGTAACTGGGTTTTGTGCAAATTGTAACAAAGAAACTTGCCTGGGCAATGTTCGATTTGTTTCAAAAGAGCATGCTGTAGCGAATAAAATCAGAGAGATCGTGGAAAGATTGGAAAAACAAGGTAAAACAGCTCTCATTTTAGGTAACAAAGATCATATTGAAGGTGTTATTGCCATTGAAGATAAGATTAGAAGTGAAAGCAAATCTCTTATCGATTATCTAAAGAGAATAAATATAGTTCCAGTCATTTTAACCGGTGACAACAAGCCAACTGCTGCTTATGTTGGTGAAAAATTGGGGATTGAAAAAATCAAAGCAGCTCTATTGCCTGAAGATAAGGCTAATAAAATTGAGGGGCTAAAGAAGGAATATGGATTGGTAGCAATGGTTGGCGATGGTGTTAACGATGCCCCAGCTTTAGCAGGTGCTACAGTTGGGATAGCAATGGGTTCAATTGGGTCTGACGCAGCGATTGAAAATGCTGATATTGCAATTATGGACGACAAGATTGGTAAGATCCCATATTTGATCAGTCTGAGTCGAAATGCCAACAAAACAATAAAATTCAATGTTATACTTTCCGTGCTGACAAAATTAGTATTTATAATATTGGCAATCATCGGAATGAGTAGTTTGACCTTTGCCATTTTTGCCGATGTGGGTATATCGGTGATTGTTATTCTCAATAGTTTGAGATTATTGAGTTTTAAACACCAGTAATTTTTAGTATGTGATTAAATAATTAATTTGCTTAACCCATCGTTTTTATTATTAATCTACATAGATTTGCCTATCTTTTAGATAAATTTCTGCTTCAAGACAGCTAATTAATTCGCTTTTCTTACGACTTACGCATCAAGCACTTTAATCGTGAGATGTTTAAGATAATTCGTAAGCGCCCATTTTTCATTTTTTCTCCTTGGAAGTTACAATTTAATAAAATATATAACCACCATTTGTCAATTTAACACCTGCACTAGCACTTACTTCTATTTTATCGCTTTTCCATGGACCATTGGGCTGCGTGTTTGCTTTTTGCCAATTTAGAGCATCGGTAGAAGTTGCCAATAGTGGATAGCGAAAGTCCTGACCAGGACTTTTTTCTCCCTTTACCATAGCCGCAGGTAACCCATAGGCCTGATAGTATTCGCCATGATCAATAATGGTCAATTTAAGATAAAAAGGAGGGTCAATAGACGGTCTAGATTGGAAATGCCTGCCATCGTTAGACTCATACATTTTAATTTCTTGATCCTTGTCGCCTCGAGTGTAAATATAATATTTTTGAGCTCTTTTTTCATAGATAATGGTTGGATCAACAAAATGCACTTCTGGCTCTAATTTACCTTCATAGGTAAAATCATAACCATTTTGCGAATAAAGACTCACGACTGGACCATTACCATAATGAGCAAAATAAAGACGATAATTGCCATCTGGTAATAATACTATAGTGGCATCACCATTGGTTTGGATATCCTCATCTAAACCCTTAACAGTAATTTTTTTGCCTTGAAATTTTTTGCCATCACTACTGGTAATTAATCCGAAATCTGTAATTTTGTGTTTTGTTATAGAATCAGTAATTCCGTCAAATCTCACCACTGGATTAAAATCTATGCCATAGAGAGCAATTTTGCCATCCTTTAAAACAATGGCGGAATTAGCACCGAAAGAATTAAAAGCTTTGCCTTTTTGAGTAAAGTTAAGACCATCTGGACTGTAAAAATAATAGCAAGGGTGGTAATTGTAGGACAAAAATAGCCAAAAGAAAAACGCCAAAACCACAATTACTGATATAAAAATTATCGTCTTTTTAAAAGTAAAAAAATTCTTCATGTGTACCTATATTTTATTTTTATTATAACAGATTTTTAATCGAATTTTAATTTAATATTTATTAGCCTTTTACAAAAATCTGCCTATCTTTTAAATATATTTCTGCTTCAAGACAATCGATTAGTTCTCTTTTTTGTTCTTTTGTTCCTTGTCGAAAAATATAGTTAATAAATTCTGTAAGATTAATTTCTGGCTCTGCTTCGGATGGATTATGTAGGGCATGCTTAATTATCATAAATTTGTCTAAATCTGGCTTAAGAGTAATTTTATTCATTACTTTTTCAACAGACATTTCTTGTAAGAGATCTGTTAACTGTTCAACTAGCTTTTCTTCTCTAATATATGGCTCGTTGCAATCATAATTATTAAATTGGGTACAATGATAATAGACATAACGAACAACTTTTCCGCTTTTAAAGCGTTTGAATTTTTCTTGAGCAGTAATACCCGATCCACAAGATCCGCATTTGAATAATCTGGTGAAATCAAATTGTTTAGTGCCGGGTTTAGATTTAGGTGCAACTGTCATTTTCTTTTGTACCGCATCAAATAGTTCTCTAGATATAATCGGTTCATAAGAGCCTTTGTACCATATGCCATTAAATTCGAATAATCCGCAGTAATAGGTGTTATTTAATATCCGATAAATCACACTAAGGTTAAGCAGATTGCCATTCCTGCTCCTTAAATTGGTCTCATTTTTTAACCATTCATAGACATCGCGTCCTGAATATCGTTCATAAGCAACTTTTTCAAACATTTGTTTGATAATTGGCGCTCGTTCTTTATCTACAAATACTTTTTTCATTCCTTTACCAGAATAATGATCATTAATATACCCAAGTGGTGCCATATTGGGTCTAAAACCCAATTCACATTTGGTCCTAAAACCTCTTTTCACATTAATGCCCCTGTTATCATTCTCTAATTTGGCTTGGGAGCAGAGAATCATTAGCAGAAACTTATCATTAGGGGTATTAGTAAATGTTTGCCCATGAGTTCTAATTTGTTTTAAATAGCCATTATCCATTAAATCTACTAAAGTGCCTAGATCGCCAGCATTTCTTGATAATCTGTCCGGAGCCCAGCTTAAAATGCCTTGGAAAAGTCCTTTACGGATATCAGAAATTAACTCATTTAGTACAGGCCTTTGGCCAGAGTTCTTGGCTGAATGACTTTCCCTCCTGATCTCGGTTACTAAAAGTCCTAACGATTGAGCCTGAATTGCCATTTCTTTTATCTGACTATCAATTGAAAGTGCTTGTCTTTCATCATCTTCGCTTGATTTTCTCGCGTAAAGGCAATATCTAATCAGATTTTCACTGGTTTTCTCTAATTTAATGGGAATCCCATCTTTTTCCTGTGGAAGTATGATAGGGGTTGTATTGGTGTATTGCATATTAGGCATCCTTGCTCCTTAAATTTGTAGATAACTACTAAGGTAGGGTAAGGATGCCTGATCCAATCAATTAAGTCCAGATCCAAAACAGTTGATAACTTGATGTTTAAAAACCTCTTTATTTTTAATCACTGCTATGCTACAATAGACCTGTTAGAAACTTTTTTTACAATCTACTGCCTAACCCTTATATATTTTATATAAGGTATGGTAGAAAACCCCGCTACAGGATAATATGTTCGTCGTCAGAACACCTGTAGCGGGTCGTATATCGAAAGATATATGGGTGGTGCAAACCATCGCTGGCGGCGAACATTTTGTTTCCGTCACCAGAATAAAAACCCGCTACAGTATGAAAAACCAATCTATAATACAATTTAGTATTTTTAATAATAGCTACAACATTCTTGCTGTGGCTTTTTTATATGAAAAATAAATTAAAACCAATTAAAGTAATATATCGATTTGATTGGATCAGGCATCCTTA
>JAMDBS010000164.1:6768-8644 GCA_023487325.1 Patescibacteria group bacterium | reverse complement strand
AGATTTTCCCATCACTATCGCCACTACCCGCCCGGAAACAAAATTGGGTGATACCGCTCTGGCTGTTAATCCTAAAGATAAGCGCTACAAAAAATATATTGGCAAATCATACAAAGTTAATTTTGCCGGCATTAAGCGATCGATAAAAATTATTTCCGACCGAGCTATTGATATGAAATTCGGCACTGGTGCTTTGGGTGTTACCCCAGCGCATTCTTTAGTTGATTTTGAAATGGCCCAAAAAAACAAATTACCAATGATTTCCGTGATCGATAAATACGGAAAAATGAATGAAAATGCCGGCCAATATCAAGGCTTAAAAACACTAGAAGCGCGCGAAAAAATCGTAGCGTTATTACGCCAAGAAAAATTACTCGAAAAAGAAGAAAAAATTGATAATAATTTAAGTGTTTGCTATCGCTGCAACCGCCCAATCGAGCCGATTTTATCCAAACAATGGTTTGTGAAAATGTCCGAATTAGCCAAACCGGCGATCGAAGCCGTAAAATCCGGCAAAATAAAATTCTATCCCAGCCGCTGGACCAAAGTCTATCTTGATTGGATGGAAAATGTCCACGATTGGTGTATTTCCCGCCAAATTTGGTGGGGGCACCGATTGCCAGTTTGGATAGCCGAAAACGCAAGACAACCCAAGAGAAGTATTTATGTAGGAGATAACCCACCAAAAGGCTATGTACAATCTACCGATGTGTTAGATACCTGGTTTTCTTCCGCACTCTGGCCCTTTGCGGTTTTTCTAAAAAAAGGCAAACCCTTACCCCATACACCTTACCCCATACACCTTAAAAAATTAGCTAAGATTTTCGGTCCAGAGCTAATTTCTAATGATCTGGCTAATTTTTTCCCCACCTCTGTTCTTTCCACTGCCCGCGACATAATCTATCTTTGGGTCGCGCGAATGATTTTTTCCTCCCTTGAATTCACCGGCGAAATTCCTTTTAGCAAAGTTTATATTCACCCCACTGTTTTTAATAAAGAAGGAAAGAGAATGAGTAAATCATTAGGCACCGGCGTTGATCCGCTGGAACTAATTGAAAAATATGGTACCGACGCCACGCGTTTTGGCTTAATTTATCAAAATACCGGTACGCAAGATATTAAATTTAGCGAAGAAACAATTCTAGCCGCCAAAAAATTCGCCAACAAACTTTGGAACGCGGCAAGATTTGTCAAAACAAATACTACTATCGTCTATCGTCTATCGTCTATCGTCCCCGTAACCAAAGAAGATAAAAAAATTATTGCTCAACTAGAAAAAGCTACTAAACAAGTAAACAACTACCTCGATAAATTCCAATTCGGGCAAGCCGCGCACGCAATTTACGACTTTTTCTGGCATGATTTTTGCGATATATACATCGAAGCATCAAAAAAACAATTACAAGATAAAAAATTGAAAGAAAATACTCAACAAATTTTACTTTACGTTTTAATCGAATCTCTTAAACTTCTGCATCCCTTTATGCCTTTTATCACTGAGGAGATTTATCAAAATTTACCTATAAAAAACAAAAGTAAATCTTTAAGTACCCTAAGTAACATTACGTAACTATAAGTAACTTTTTGTAACCATTATTAACATGTCCTACAATTATCTCCCCAGACACATGGTCTCGAAAAAACCTCTAATAAATAGTCGATTTATTTTTTATTTTTGTGCTGCAATAATTATTGGATTAATAATTACTATCTGGCAGATTAATCTGGCCAAAGTCCATAAGGCATCTGACGCGCAAATTCAACAAATACAAAATATTTCCCAAACAAATTTAAAAAATTGGCTGGAAAAAAGTCCTAAAAGTGGCATTGAGCTGACTGTTTTGGGAAAAAAAGTATTAGATAAATAATTATATAC
>JAMDBS010000164.1:0-6758 GCA_023487325.1 Patescibacteria group bacterium | reverse complement strand
GTCAGCTCAATGCCACTTTTAGGATATACATATTTAAAAACAAATTCTTTTGAGCTTGCTTTATCGGCCTTTAAATTAGCCGCGCAAATCGATCCGCTCTCACCCCAAATTCAAAATTATCTGGCCTATACCTATAACAAATTAGGCGATACATCAAACGCGCAAATATGTTATAATAAAAGTAAAGAATTGGAGAAATTAGTTTCTGGGTTATAGAAGCTTGTTTTTTAGATAGTAAGGAGGAGATTTGCATCAAATCTATAAGTATAAATTAATTTTATTTATATTTGTTTTGTTTGTATATTCCTTTTTAATAAGCGTGAATGCTGTTTATGCACTAGAACAAACCGATGTTGCAAAAATTTCTTTTCAATACAATGACGCGGACGAAGGTTCTTTCGACGTTTTAGTAACTAGTGTCGCCGGACAAATTACAAAAGATACCTTTACCAGACAAAGTTCTGTGGAAAATATTTTTGCATCACAAACACCGACTATAATTGGAGAGAATACTGGAGATCGCCTATATAAAGGCAAATTATTAAATAGTCGAGACTTTATCATCAGTGTAAATTCCGATAATACCGTAGATAGTATATATACAAAAATGTGTTATAAAATTATTGATAACAAAATTACGCTTTATCAATTCAATGATTTCCAAGCTACCAGCTGTCAACCCAGTACAACTGCAGGATGGGTTAGGATCGATGGCACAGGGTATCCCGGTTTAACCGCGACAGATTATTTTAGTGATGGGCTACAAAGCGACGGCACCATTTCTATGACAAATGTTTCAAACTTAAAGACTGTCGTTGGAATGATCAACGGACTTTCTTCTATTAATATGACAGGAAGAACTCTTTTTAACCAAATACAATCGTATTCTTCATCGACTGGCTCGGCGTTAACTGCAACTCAACTTCAAGAAAGGATTGGAACACTAACTTGCCAAATAACAGATGCTTTAAAAGCAATATATGACGACAATAGCTATTGGAAAAGTGCTAAACCGAGTAGTTTTGGCGCGTTGTTAAATGCGGTCAGCCTAGGAACTTGGGATACAGCAGCTTTCGATTTTACAGATGTTGGGAAACAGAAACTTGCTGATGTAAAAGGTAATATGGATACCCTGACTGGGTATATCACAACATTAAAAACAAAAATTACACCCAACAATACAAATCAATTAAATATTACTTGGTGTAAATTTTCCGACAATGCAGCCAAAGGAACAATAAAAAAATATGGTAATGAAGATGGTTCCGAACCAGACACATTAAATTGGCTTTTAAAAAGATTGGGCGTGGTAAGTACTGCCCTAGGAAACCAAACAACTCCAAATACATATAGCGGCAGTGATGTTTGCGGATGCGAAAAACTCGGCAGTAATATTTTTACGAAAGGTGTGTGCGAAGCATTATGTTGGATATCACAAGGAGCCGCGAGTTTTATATCTTGGTGTATAGATTGGTTAATCAAGGCAGCCGGAATTCAATAAATAAAAAATGAAAAGAATATCATATTTTTTAAGTATTTTTATCTGCTCTCTTATTTTAGTGGGAGGATTTTTTAGTCTAAGTACAAAGGCCCAGGAAGGTTTTTCCCTAGACGACCCCGTCGATACTTCCGCTACTGATAGCATACTTAATATCCCTAGCGGGGATTCCGATTTAGGATTGCCAGGAGTTGATGAATTGTTTAATTCCGACGGGGACAATGCTACAAACAGCATAATTTACTTATCGGATACACCAACACCCACAACTTCTGTTGCACAACCGACTATTGAGCTATCGCCAACTTTTCTGCCCAATAAAATTTTTACAAGATTCTATTTAACCAATTATTATAGCACTTATCCTAATGTAAAATATGAAGTTGAATTTGATAATGCTGTATTACCCGACTGCATTAGAGAAAGTTGGCAATTAATTTCTGACAATCCCCAGGAGGCTTCGTGTGAAATAGATATTTCAGGATATTCCCCAGGAAATCATACTATCGCAGTAAACGTTTCTCCTAGCGATGGTTTTGATTACCAACAAACATCTGCTAACGTAGCACTTACGAAAACTGGTGATGTAATGAACGCATCATTGGCTAGTATTACTCCTACTAATCCCAGTACCTCGGTAACGCCTGGCACAAACCAAACCGCTACGACACCCGGTTCTTCTGGCAGCAGCGCAAATATTAATGACATATTCTTGGGGAGTTTGAGTACCAGCAAAATAAATAATGCCTTAACTGGCGGGAAAACTCTGGTTCAAACCCTTAACCCTGCCACCAATACTTCAGGAGAAAAATTTTGGGTTTTTGTAGTCTGGCGATTTTGCATGAGTTTAATAAATGCAGTTATGGTCGCGTTTTTAATCTTTTTGGCATTTGTTAATATTTTGCGTATTCAAATGGATACTTACGCCATTAAGAAAATTCTGCCCACTTTAGTTTTGGCAGTAATCTTGGCTAATTTTTCTCTTTTAATCTGCCGCGCGGTTGTCGATTTTTCTGACGTATTAGTACGTACATTTGCCGAAAACAAAGCCCAGTTAGCAAGTGATTTAGTCAGTTCATTAGGACTAACTAAGAGCGTTAAGCCGGTAGCCGCAGTAGGTCTTGGCACCCTAACTGTTGTTGGGCTTTTTTTTGCTGCAGGCGGCGCGGCCAGTTTATTATTAATTTTAGTAGGAATAATATTTGCTTTTCTGCCGGGTATAGCGATTTTGGTATTGGCTTTTTTGCTTTGGATTCGTGTTATTGTCGTGCAAGTTTTAGTAGCCTTTTCGCCTCTTGCTTTTATTGCTATGGCTTTACCCATGACAAAAAGTTGGTTTGCAAAATGGTGGAGTGAATTTGCCCGCTGGGTTTTTATGGCAGTAATCATTTTCTTTTTACTTAAAATCATTTCATTAATGAAACCTGCCACACCAGGAACGCTAGAAATTTGGACACTAGTTGCCGCTTGGGTAATTTTGTATTTAACTATTCAAGTGCCTTTCAAAATGGGTGGCGCTATAATGGCAGCCTGGGGCGGCATAGGCAAGGCTATTTCCGGAATAGGCAAAGGTGGTTGGTTAAGCAGCGGCGTTACTATGTTTGGGCAAAGGGTGGGAGCAAATTTTTTAAGAAATAAACCCCTTGGCAAAATGATCTCGGCCGCCATAGTAAATAAACAACTATATGAAAAAACAACCGCCAGAACGTATGAAAAAGCGGTAGAAGATGTTTGGGAAAAGAAATATGGCAAAGTAAGAGAAAAAAAGGCCAGAGGCGAAAAATTAACTGAAGAAGATATTCGTGTTCTTTCAATGCATTCAAAAATTGCTATGCAAGAGGCGGAAAAAACCAAGGAAGTTTCGCCAGAAGGTATTAGGCGAGAACTTGAAAATGCGCTCGGGGATACGCCAGAAAAACGAGACGCAACATTACGAGATTGGTACTCTGGAAAATTATTTAGAACAGATACCAATAAAGCCAAAGAAATTTCGGGCTTGTTAGAGAGTCTTCAGGAAAAAAGAAATAGTTACCGAGAAGGAGATCAGGCACAATACGAGCTCAATCAGTTAAGCGATATAATGAACAGGGTGATAGCTCCCGCCGGCGGTCTTATAGATTTAAATTCGACATCTCATGTTGTACCGGTAGAATCTAGACCCAGTAAAGTAGATGTAAACACCGCAACTGCGCAACTTGAAGGCTTGAATCAGCAACTGACGAACAAAAGTCTAACACAAATCGAAGGTAATTCTGACCTCAAGGCCGAAATTGCTCGTACTCTTTCTCTTAAAACAATTGAAAAATTAGGGAAAATTTCACCGGAATACTGGACAGAAGAAGATCATAAATTAATAGGCGAGCTAACTAAACTCTATGAACAACATGGCGATGTTAAAACTATCAAAACCCAATTGAGCCCAATTCTTTCAGCGATCGTTTCCAATCCCCACTATTTAATTGATAAAAAAGAATTATTTACCAGCGCACCGGAAGGATTAAAAAAAGAGCTGGGAGTATTAGCCGAAGGCGGCTTTGACAAAACTAAACTTAGAACAAATATACCCGATTTAGATATTATGATGGAAAATTCTAGTGATTTAGAACAATCAATCGCCCGAGAGAAAGAGATGATTAAAAATAAAATGGTACAAACGCACTATAAATTAATAAATTTAGGTATCCCCCCAGAAAAAATTAAAATACCTATAACTAGTCAGATTACCGCAAAAGAAAAATTAAAATTTAACCAAGAGGTAGAAACCTATATTGCCGCTAATCCTAACCAAGATCATGCCGAATTAAAAAATGTTCAAAAAGAATTTAATCAAAATTATCTTCATACTAATTACGCCAATAAAGCAGAAAAAACACTCAGTGATTTGATAAGCGAACATAAGCCAGCTCAACAAGCAATTAAAAAAGGATTAATAACTCGTAAACCTATTTAAAATACACAAATAATCTAATATATGAATAACGAAGAATTAAACCAAGAGCTAATCAAAGTAAAAAAATTGATCCCAGAAATCGAGCAGAATACAGACAAACGCGTTAAAAATTTGCGTGGGCCAATACGCAAGAGCTTATTAAATATTAAAGTTATCCCAAATATTACTTCTAGTGGACTGGAAAGTTGTGAAACGATTTTAAAATATCTTTATTGGGCAGAATATTTAATCGAAAAAGAAATTACAAAGCGAGTGGGCTTCTTTGACGAAAAAAAATTAATCGAGTCTAAAAATACAGAGATAGCTACTAAGCAAAAAATGAAAAATATTGAACCAGAAAAATTTCCCTTCCAGCACAGTTCTTTAAATCCTCACCGCACCCTGCCTTCTTCTATAAAACCTGAGTCAGAGGCTCCTAGAAAAATTGGATTTATGCAAAAAATGATCTTTGGGCTACCGACCAACAAAAAAAACAATGTCATAAAAAATGAAAACGAATTAACCATAAAAAACGATTTGCCCATCAAGCCAGTTACTAAAAACTTATATAAAAAAATCAAAATTACACCTACGGAACCCAAAACTATTGACTTCGGCCCTTTTTATGATAAAAATAAGGAAGAGGAACAATAATTATATGATGGGCGTAACTAATAATAAAGCCGAATTCGGCATGATAGAAAAATCAGCTGAAGAAACTCAGAAGAATTTTGAATTTAATTTTTTCCCCGTAGAACAAAAAATGATGCTGGAAAATATTTTCGGATCTTTCTTTAAAGATAGTAAAATCGAAAAAAAATTTTTGGTTGATTTGGTCCCGTCGATAGAATATGTAAATAATACCAAGGAATTAAATCAATACTACGGCCTAAAGGGCGAAGTAGCGTCTGCCTACAATTACAAAGAAAACAAAATCATTCTCTATCCGGAGTTTTTTACTGAAGTAAGGCCAGAAATTGTTTTAGGACACGAGTTCGCGGAAGCATTATTAATTAAAGGGATTTTAAATAAAAATGATTTTTCCCAAGATGATCTAGAATTAATTAGTCCTGAGTGGGTAACAAAATTACGCAAGCCGACAAATAAACCCCAGGGTATGAGTCAAGAAGATTTTGATAGATTATGGAATATCCATAAAAATAACCAAATTATTGCTGACCTTTTTGCCTATTGGCTCATTAACCCAGCGGAAGGAGATTTTGTTAAAGAATACAGCCAAAATTTTTCTCAAAAATATTTAGAAGAAAAAGAAATAGACAGAACTAAATTCGCGAAAAATTTAAACCATATTTGGCAAATTTTTAATGGCAATAAGGAAAAAATTGAAAAAGACATTAAAATAAAAAAAGATAACTTGCTAGATACTATATTCTACGGTATTGATGAAATTATGCCTAACATAGAAGAACCTTACAATGCAAAAAATAAAGATAGTTCGAACCATTTTATTGAGCAAATACTTGAAAGTGTCGCCAAACTAAAAGAAATATTATAATATGGAGAATAGCATGGAACCAAGAGCAAATGAGCCTGGGGAAATTCCAAATGAAGATGAACAAATACAAAGAATAAGATCTGAAGAAAAACTCCCGATAGCAGAAGAGTTTAGGCAAGAATTTTATAATACCTATAAAAATGAACCTGAAAAACTTCCTACCTTATTTTTTGGCTTTCAAAAAAAAGTAGAGGATTATTTAAATAAACACCCTCAAATTAAGAATTATTTTGAGGATAAAGAAAAAACAGAAATGTTTTTTAAAAACGATCAATCAAAACAAGATGCTCTCGTGAGAAAAAAACAGGAATTGATCAAGAATCCGCGAATTAAGTTGGGCTTCGATTTATATAAAGAATTAGAAAATATGCGAGATATACTTGGGGATGTCCGAGAGCAAAAAAATAAAAAAGAGCAAAGCGACCTTAGTTTTTTGAATATTCAAATGGATGTATTTAGAGAATGGTCAAAAAATAATGGATTATCTTATCATTTCGCTCATGGTTATTCCGGTAGGGGGGCTAGAAGATTTAGCGATGTTGATCCAAGTTATAGACTTAAAAATTTGATAAGAATATTAGGAGATGAATATTTTCATAAGCTAATTGGCATTAAAGAACAAATAGATGTTAAGCCGGGCAACCCAGAAATAAATAAGCATAAAGAAAATATTAGCGCCTTACAGAGCGCAATATCTTCCATACAAATTGCCGACACTGGCGAACCTGAACAGGATATACAAAATCTAAAAGATGTTATTGATCAAATTTTAGCGGGTAAGAAGCCGCATATTGTGCGATACGGCAAAGAAGTAA
>JAMDBS010000092.1:4259-8798 GCA_023487325.1 Patescibacteria group bacterium | reverse complement strand
CAAACGCTTACAAATCCCCCCGTACGGAAGGGGGATTTGTAAGCGTTTGATTACGTTAGTTTCGGTTATATTTTAACATACTGATGGAAACTTCCCGAAGATGCCGGTTTCTGCGGCCAGATGATCTTTTCTCTACTTTTGTTTTGGCAGATTTCGAAATAGGAGTCCAATACAGCTCTTCTATGTTCTGCTTAAATGAACTTCCATTTCGCGGATCGGTTATTATGATAGCAACAACATGTTTGTTGGTGCCGGGCATAATGTAGTTCTCATCAATTCCGGAAAAAACACCAATGCTGTCAATTGTGGGGGTGCCTATTCCGGTAATACTGATGGAACGATAAGTCTTGCCTTTTTTTCGAAACAGCCGAATTAACGAGTTTAGGGCTGGTGGATTGGAGAGAAAATCATAGACTACAGCTTCTTCTCCTAAGACCATCGAGTTGTCAACTATCATTGGGTCGCTCCTTTTCGTTATTAATTATTCAGGTGCAAGTTTCTTTGAGGTTTTCACCTCCTAATTTTTTGGTAGATTGGATTTTGAAAATTAAAGTCTGCCAAATCAAAGAAACTGTAAAAAATATGATAACAGATAAATATTGTGATGTCAAGATAAATATCTGTAAAAGAAGCTAGCAAATTTGACAAAGCTCACTGATATTGATAGCTTTTATATGGCCTTGTTCTTTGATAATTTGCCTTTTGGGTAATAGGATTCTGGTTTGGAGGGAATTGCGAAACTTCAAATCAGAAAATCTATTACTCAAGAGGAGGGAAAATGACCAATAATTCAAATAAATCCGAAATTGCTCCCAATTTTGTGGTATTTTTGGAAGATAGGCAAAAAGATATTGATCCAAATATGATAACGGTTTGCAGCGAATTTGATTTTCCTGCTGATCCAACGATTTATCTGCATAGTAAGAATCCAGACGGAACAGTTAAGACTTATCCTGGATGTAGAGGCCGAGTTTGGGAGTTTTATACCAAATCGCAAGTCACCATTGGTGGTAAAGAGAAAATAGTATACGTACCCACCATTACCATAGAATCAGATAATGGTTACGAATTGCTGGTTGGCAGGTTCATTTCTGGCGCACTTGCGCGCGACCAATATTCCATAGAGATAATAACGCGCGCCAAGTTAATCTACGGACGGCATTTTAAACTGTTTCAAAAATATTTTGATGAAATATTCCTTAAGCAGAATGGATCTATGGAACATTTGATTATCCGCGCTGGGTTGGCAATGAACATTTCTCAATACTTCGAAAAAAAGTGCGTGGAGATGCAAGAAAATGATTTTAAGCGCTACCCAGTTGATGATCCGGCAATAATGTTTAAGGCAAGAATAACCAATCCAATTAGCTGGACAGGCCATTTATGGGATATTTTTTCCGATATCTGCCCAGCATTTGGAGCTACTAATGACACATTTACTCTTGTTTACGTGGAAGGGAAGCCTAAGAGTAAAAAAGCAAAGGGAATCCTTTTCAATGTTTGTCTGGGAACTTCTAACGCAATCCGTCGTTCAATACGAAGAGTGCTTGAGGCAGGACGCCAGGTGGTTTTGATGCAGGCTATGGGTATATTTAATGTCTGGAGAGAACACATTCAGGCCTATTCGGAAACCATTCCTTGGGGAACTATCATTAATGTTGTTCCGGACTCGGTTGATCCTAGGAACAAAGTGATAATTTCCAAGAATGTTTACGGATTTGTTGAGGCAAAATACCCAACCAAACCATTTAAAAACGACCTAAACGGAGAAGTTGGTGACAAAATCCAATTAGACAAAGGTCGAGAATCTGTTTTTTATGATTTGCTTGAGCTTCATATGGGAATGGGTAGTTTGATTTTCACTTTAGAACCGTGGAGATCAAAAATTATTGCAATGATGGCAATGTACCCGGAGCTTGAAACGATCATAAAGCTGCGGGTCCCGATGATTTATCAACAGATGGTAGAACACAAGATAATCATTGAACAAAAAGAACCTATTGTATTTGGACAAATTCCCGATCAGCAAATTTCAAGAATACCTCTTTTCTAATTAAAGCTATTTGTAGCTCCTCAACATTAAGTTGGGGAGTTTTTATCCACTTTACAATTTATCTTCCTATGATACGATAAATTAAAAGAAGGGGGTTGTATTAAAACTCTCAAGTTAATTATTATGATGCTTCTTGTAAGCGGAGTAAGTTTAATTACTGCAAATTTTTCTTTTGCCAAAAATTCTACCGCGCTTCCCCAAGGAGTGAGCGCCGAAGAAATCGATGGTATGACTCATCAGGTGGAATATCATTATGGTTCGCCAATGTATCAATCGTGGCAAGAAATGCTCAAAGCCAAAGAAATTAATTTTTATCCAGAAGATAGAGTAGCGGTCTTCCCTAACCCCAGTTTGGGCTTGGGTAGCCAAATTATTATTAAGCGCGCCAATCAGATTGTAGTCAATGACGCCGGCACACAAAAAACATATCGCAGTTGGGCCAAGGATATCAAGGGATTTTTGGCGGAAAATAATATAGCTATTGGCGAATCAGACATGGTCAGCCCATCAAAGGATAAGGCTTTGGCCAGTTTGACTGGCAATGAGCGCAACGTGGTAGCCCGCGAGGGTAGAGAAAATTCTAGCCCGGTCATTGCTGAAATAAAAATCACTCGCGTTTCCAATACAGAGATTAAAGAACAAGAAGAAATCGGCTATAAGACTATTACCAAAGAAGATGGTTCATTGGACAAAGGCATTATCAAAAAAGAGCAGGCAGGGAAAAAAGGTATCAAAGAATTTACTTATCAAGTCAGACGGGAAAACAACAAGGAAGTGGAGAAGAAATTAATCAAGTCAGAAGTCACCCGCGAGGCTCAAAACGAGATAGTTGTCAAAGGCACAAAAGTGGTAGTTTATGGTACTGGCACAGCCACTTGGTATGATTGGATTGGCGGCATGACAGCTGCTTCCAATAGTTTGCCATCGGGAACCATGGTGCATGTGGTATGCTTGGAAAATGGCAAGTCAGTGGATGTGAAAATTGTTGATCACGGAATTCAAGGTAATGCTATTATTGATTTATCAGATGAAGCATTCAGCAAATTAGCACCATTGGGCAAGGGGACGATTAAGGTGAGGGTGGAGAAACCGTAGGGTCACGTAGCATGTAACAAAAAAACATTTAAACATTTAAGCAATAAATAAATTATTAGTCTAATAGCAAATAGCCAATAGCTAATAGCTAAGAGCAAATAGCGATCGCCCAAGAGGGTGATTTTTTGTTTTTTCTCGCTTATTTATGATTGTTTCTGGTATAATGTGAATATGATTTCCAGTGAAGATACAATCAAGAGAATTTTGAGAGACAACCATCTCCTTGTCAATAAAAGAATGGGGCAAAATTTTTTAGTTGATCAGAAAGTGCTGGATAAAATTATTAAAACTGCAGAAATTAATGCTGATGATGCGATTGTGGAAATCGGGCCGGGGCTGGGAGTGCTAACAGAAGAACTTGGCAAGCGCGCTAAATTGGTTTTGGCTATAGAAAAAGATTTTAAACTCTGCGATTTTTTACGGAAACGCTTTAAAAGTCAAAAAAATATTAAAATAATCCACGCTGATATTCTACATTTTGAAATTTCCAATTTCCAATTTCCAATTTCCAAACAATTTAACAATTTAACTATGCAACAGCCTAACCATTACAAGGTTGTGGTTTTTAGTTTTATGATTGCCAATCTTCCCTACAACATTACCTCACCAGTGATTAGGAAGTTTTTGGAGGGGAGTTATCAGTTATCAGTTGACAGTAATCAGTTAAATGCGAACTGTAAACTGAAAACTGTAAACTGTAAACTTGAATCTATGGTTCTAATGGTGCAAAAGGAAGTGGCAGAACGAATTTATGCCAAGCCTGGCAATTCTGAGCGAGGAATACTAACAGTGATGGTGGAATTTTATGCAAGTTCAGAGATTGTTGAGATAGTGAATCGAAATTCATTCTGGCCTGTTCCATCGGTTGATTCGGCAATCATAAAACTAAAAACTAATAGTGAAAAACTAAAAACTACAACTAAAAACTTAAAAATGGACCCGAACGTGTTCTTTCGAGTCGTAAAGGCTGGGTTTGGGCAAAAACGCCGACAAATTCATCATCCGTTGGAGACGAATTTATATTTAGAAAAATCGCAAGTCTATGATATATTAAAGAAGGCGAAAATCGAACCAACACTCAGGGCAGAAGATTTGAGCCTTGAAGATTGGATAAGGTTATATCAACAAATTAATAAATTGACCTAATTAACCTAATTAATCTAAATAATACCCTCCGATGGAGTCCGCATACTCCGGACTCATACGGAGTCATCGGACAATACCCAATTTCTAATACCCAATGAATTTTCAAATGTTTAAAAATTAAAAATTCAATAAAAATTTAAAATTTCAAATTAAAAATTAACATTTTACGGAGTAAAATGTCCATCCCTCCCATTGAGAAGAAAATTAAAGAAGGCGTGATTAAATTGTTTGGAAATTGGAAATTG
>JAMDBS010000092.1:0-4249 GCA_023487325.1 Patescibacteria group bacterium | reverse complement strand
GAAAAATCGCAAGTCTATGATATATTAAAGAAGGCGAAAATCGAACCAACACTCAGGGCAGAAGATTTGAGCCTTGAAGACTGGATAAGGTTATATCAACAGTTAAAAGTAGAAAGTTAAAAGTTTAAAGTCAAAGTTATAAGTTAAAATTTATAATATACAATAATTTTTCATTTTTCACTTTTAATTTTTAACTAAGGATGTTATGTCCATCCCTCCCATTGAGAAGAAAATTAAAGAAGGCGTGATTAAACATGGCAAAGATATTGCGGATAATTCTAGCGAGATAAGCAAGGAAGCTTTTAAAGCTGGCAAGGAAATTACCCAAAGTGTGCTAAAAGTCGGCGAAGCCAGTCTGAAAACCGGTATCGCGGTCGGCAAAGGTGTTTATGGCGTTTCCAAAGCTACGGTTAAGACTGGTTTGGCAGTAGGCAAGGCTACAGTTTCCGCAGCTTATTTTCCTATTAAACGTCGCCGCAGTATTTTTGATTTTTTCTGGAAATCCAAACGAGGTATCATTACTGGTGCGGCCGACAACGATCCTTCTGGCATTGTCACCTACACCCAAACCGGTGCCTTGGCCGGCTATAATTTGTTGTGGCTGGCGCCTCTAGCTATCCCTTTGTTAGTGGTGGTGGAAGAAATGTCAGCCAGAATAGGCATTATTACCAGAAAAGGCATCAACAGGGTGGTGATTGAAAATTTCGGTATTGTTTGGGCATGGCTGGCCACCATTATCATTTTAATTTGCAATACTATTACCATTGGTGCGGATATTGCGGCCATGGCCGATATCGCCAGTATTCTTACAGGCTTGCCGATGGTGGTTTACTCAATATTTTTTGGTTTGGTTTTTGCATTTATTTTATATAAAAAAGGTTATGCCACGGTTAGCCGCTGGTTGTTTCTGGTTACGCCGGTATTCTTGCTCTATATTGTTTCAGCATTTCTTTTTGATGTACCTTGGGGGCAGGTTTTAAGAGATACATTTTTGCCGACCATTGCTTCTTTCAACACTGATTTTGCTTTGGTGGCAGTTGGGTTTTTGGGCACGACAATCACCCCATTTTTAGTATTTTGGGAGACTACCCAGGAAATTGAGGAAAGAAAAGATGAAAGGCACTTGGAACGGGAAAAAATGGGAGTGACCACTGGTATGATTTTTACTCAAGTAATCACTTTTTTTATTGTAGTGGCTGCGGCCGCGGCCTTTGCCGGCCAGAATCATTTAATCGCTACGGCCAGAGATGCGGCTTTGGCTTTAAAACCATTGGGAACGTTATCCTTTTTGTTTTTTAGCTTGGGGATTTTAGGATCAGGTTTGATTGCCGTGCCAGTGTTAGCTTCCACTACAGGCTATACTTTTTCTGAAACCATGAATTGGGAGAGAGGTCTAAATAAATCATTTCCCAAAGCTAAAGGTTTTTATTTGGTTATATTTTTGTCAATTATTGTGGGCGTGATCATTTCTCTCTCTGGCTATAATCCGATTCTCATGCTCTTGTATTCGCAGGTTTTAAACGGCGTATTAATGCCGATACTTTTGGTATTTTTAATGATTATCTGTAACAGCCGTAAAATTATGGGTAAGCATATCAATAAATTCTGGACCAACTTTTTCGGCGTGCTGGCCATTTTGGTCAATGTAGGGTTTGTGGTTTTGATGTTTATTAATTGGTTTAAATAAAATTATCTACGAAAAAACTTTATCTACGAAATACGAACCAATACTAATCTACGAATTTTTCGTAATTTAGTAAGCGTTCGTAATTCGTAGAGAGGATAAGTATGAACAACGGAATATTATACTTAGTGGCTACGCCGATAGGGAACTTGGAAGATATCACTTATCGGGCAGTGAGGATTTTAAAAGAGGTGGATTTGGTGGTTTGCGAGGATACCCGGCATTCGCAAATTCTTTTGAGTCGTTACGAGATTACCACTCATTACATCTCCTACCATCAACATTCTAAATTGACTAAAATTGATTATATTATTTCTCAATTAAAAGAGGGTAAAAATGTGGCCATAATTTCCGATGCCGGCACTCCCGGGATTTGTGATCCCGGAGGAATTTTGGTGACAGGAGCAGTAAAAAACAACATTCAAGTTGTGCCGATTCCTGGACCATCAGCTTTAGTTTCACTTTTGTCCGCCTCAGGATTTTCCACTGACTCATTTTTGTTTTTAGGCTATCTGCCCAAGAAAAAAGGCCGCCAGACTTTGTTTCGCAATTTAATGAAAGCAGGAAATTTAGAATTGTATCAATCAATTGTATTATATGTCAGCCCATATCAGCTGCAGCGCACTTTGGCGGATTTGCAGCTGGCAGTGGGCAATAAAGAAATTGTGGTTGGCAGAGAACTGACCAAAAAATTTGAGGAGATTTTTCGCGGCAAACTTTATCAAGCTATTGAGCATTTCGGCAAAAGCGAACCTAAGGGAGAGTTTGTAGTAGTAATCAAAACCTCGTAAATTTTCAATGATCAATTTACAATTTTCAATCAATGACTTAATTTACAATTAAAAATTAGATAAATGAAAATTCATTGAAAAATGAAAATTGAAAACTGAAAATTATTATAGCGGCGCTTGCCTAAGGAGTATATTTTAGATAACATTGAGATAAATATGAATAAATTTTATATCACCACCCCAATCTATTATGTTAATGATGTGCCGCATATCGGGCATGCCTATACCACCATTGCCGCGGATGTTCTAGCAAGATATTATCGAGTAAAAGGCAAGCAGGTTTTCTTTTTAACCGGTACGGACGAGCATGGCGCCAAAATTGCCGAGGCTGCTAAAAAAGCTAGTAAAAGTCCGCAGGAATTTTGCGACCTCTTGGTGCCGAAATTCCAAAAAACTTGGGAAAATTTGAATATCTCCAACGATTATTTTATTCGCACCACCAATCCCAAGCATGAGAAATTTGTCCAAGACTTTTTATTAAAACTCAAAGAAAAAGATTTAATTTACAAGAAAAAATATACAGGACTTTATTGCGTAGGTTGTGAGAAGTTTGTGGCTAAAGCAGATTTAATAAAGGGTTGCTGTCCAGATCATCCCAATAAAAAACCCATTACCCATTCAGAAGAAAATTGGTTTTTCAAGCTCTCTGAATTTGCAAAACCACTACTTACAGCCATTGAAAAAAAAGATTATCGAATTTTGCCAGAACATCGTAAAAACGAGGTAGTTTCTAAGATAAAAATGGGTTTGGAGGATATTTCCATTTCCCGCGAAGGAGTAAAATGGGGCGTGCCAATTCCTTGGGATAAGTCACAAACAATTTATGTCTGGTTTGATGCGCTATTAAATTATCTATCCGCGCTGAAAATTGATAACAAAGTTGGTTTTTGGCCTGCAGATGTGCAGCTGATGGCTAAAGATATTTTATGGTTTCATGCAATTATCTGGCCAGCCATGCTTCTGGCAGCTGGTGAAAAATTACCAAAAGTCATCTTTGCCCACGGATTTTTCACCATTAATGGCCAAAAAATGAGCAAATCTGTTGGCAACGTCATTGATCCAAATAAATGGGTAGAGAAATATGGTGCTGACGCAGTACGCTATTATCTCCTTTCAGCTTTTCCTTTTGGCGAAGACGGTGATGTATCGGAAGCTAAGCTTCAGGAAAAATACAATAATGAATTGGCCAATGAGTTGGGGAATTTGGTTAATCGAGTGATTGTGATGATTAGCAAATTCCAAAATCCAAAATCCAAATTACAAATAAAATCCAAATTCCAAAATCCAAATGTAAAATCTGATAGCCGAATCGAAAAGTTAATTGAAGGTCTACAATTCGGGGAGGCGATTAAGGAGATTTGGCAAGATATTCGTGAAGGTAATAATTATATTGAACAAAATAAACCCTGGGAATTGGCCAAAAACGATCCCAGGAAGCTAGAAGAAGTCCTCAACGAATTAATTTATAATTTAGGACTTATAACTTATAACTTAGCAGTTTTTCTACCAAAAACTGCTAGCGAAATCCGCACCCAACTTTCCACCCTCAAACCCGAACCATTATTCCCTCGTCTCAAATAGTTTTTACTTTTAAGTTAACTCTATGACAATTTGGCAAACTCGATATCTTTATTTTTTTGTTTTTGTCACTGGTGCAGCAGTGATGGCTATTGAAATAGCTGCCAGCAGGCTCCTGGCGCCTTTTTTTGGCAATTCTATGTTTGTCTGGGCCATTATCATTACCATCATCATGATCGGGTTTGAGGGTGGACAG
>JAMDBS010000124.1 GCA_023487325.1 Patescibacteria group bacterium | reverse complement strand
ATATTTCCCACCATAATTTGCAACAACAGTAGTTTTAGATAAATAATTATTACGCCATAATAGGATAGCGCTAACTATTATCAGTAAAAAACAAATAATAACAACTGTTTTCTCATATTTCCCCAGAATTTTAAAATAGGCTTGAAATATTTTTCCAAGATTTAAAAAGAATCTTTTAACAGATTCCCCCATTTGAGTCAATGCCGCGACAATTTTTGCTAAGATATTTTTAAAAATAAATAATCCTATTTTTTCGCTGATTTTTACTATTTATTCTTAATAAATAATATTAATGATTGCCAGAGCGATAAATAATATAGACAAAACAATGGTGCTGGTGTAGAGAGTTTTTTCCACCCCGCGACGAGAACGGTAAACATTACCTTCTCCGCCAAAGGCACCGCCTAAACCCGTGCCTCGATGCTGCATTAGGATAGCAACCACCAAAAGCACAGCTACGATTATTTGTGTGATATTTAATAAATTTTGCATGGTAGATATGATTATAGCCTATTGCCAAAAAATAATCAAGATGCTAATATATATTTAAACAATTTTTAATTTAAAATTTATAATTTTTAACAAACAGTGAGCGGGAGTAGTTCACCGGTAAACGGTCGCCTAGGCGACAGGCAGCAAAAAGCTATGTCATATGTTTACGTTTTACAATCATTAAAAAATCATCGATTATATACTGGGTCAACCAATAATTTAGCTAGAAGAATAAATGAGCATTTAAGGGGACAAGGCGATTACACCAGACAAACTGGTCCCTACAAATTAGTTTATTGTGAAAAATGCAACTCCTTATTAGAAGCCAGGAGATTAGAAAGATATTACAAGACTGGTAAAGGTAGAGAAAAGATAAAAGATATTATAACAAATAGTGAGCGGGAGTAGTTCACCGGTAGAACGTCTCCTTGCCAAGGAGAAGGCAGCGGGTTCAATTCCCGTCTCCCGCTCACTGTTTGTTACTAGAACGATCGTCTCGGCGATAGACAGCGGGTTTCCGCCAGCACGGCGGACCTGCCTAATTGGCGAGCAAGTCCTCTCTCGTCCCCAACCAGTATTTATTTTGTGCCTCCCTCACCTCGTAGGTGAGGGAGGCAATCATTATTAGATATTGTTAAGGGGTTGACCCAGTAGATGTACTTTGGCTGTCAAATCAGTTGCGCCATAGGTGAATTATTGCTTATTTACATAGGCCAAGGCACTTTGTGCTAAATTAAGTTATCATTTTCAAGGTGATTTGCCAATAAGCAACTGGCCAAAGTTCTTCCACTGGGTTGACAAAGATTTTTACTTTGTTATATTAATAACAAGAAAACAAATCGGAATCGGAAAAGTACGCTGGAGGGTTAAGTGCTTGACGGTCGAGATTCCGTAATGCCTATTTTAAGGGAGGCAAAATGAAGAGTAAAGTATTTCTTTACATCTTGTATGCCATTGTGATCATTGCTTTGGCATATGCAATTTATGCCACTAAGGGTTTTGGCTTGTGGAAATCAAATACCGATAATTTCAAAACTGGCAGCTGGCAAGCGGTATTTTTAACTAACGGCCAAGTTTATTTTGGACACCTTGGTAGTTTAAGCGGTCAATTTGTTGACATGAATGAAATTTACTACCTGCAAGTTCAAAAATCCATTCAGCCAAAAGACAGCAGTGCTGATCAAGGAAAACTAACTTTAGTGAAGCTTGGCAATGAATTGCATGGACCAGCAGACAAGATGACTATTAACCGAGATCAAATTCTATTTGTTGAGGACATGAAAGAAGAAGGCAAAGTTGTCCAGGCTATCAAGCGTTATATTGAAAAAGGCCCTGATCAAACAGAGTCAACTCCAAGTCCTAGTGCAACTAAATAATTTTTTATTTAGAATAACTTGCATAATCCCTCCGCTCGCGAGCAGAGGGATTATGTTATAATAATTAAAATGATACTATCGAGCGAAATCAGATTTGTTCAAGGTGTGGGGCCTAAAATGTCCCAAAAACTTAAGAAGCTTGGCGTAATAACAATCCAAGATTTGATTTTTTATTACCCCCGAGTTTGGCTAGACTTTGGTCAAACAACTCCCATCAGCCAGCTTCGTCTAAATGATCAGGCGATAATTTGCGCCAAAGTTTTAGAAATTGCCAATATTCGCACTTTCAAAAAGAAAATGTTGATAACTCGCGCAAAATTAGCTGATTCCAGCGGCGAAATTACAGCAACTTGGTTTTCTCAACCATATTTAACCAAAAATATTCTCGTGGGCAGCCAATGGCTTTTTATGGGCAAGGTAGCCTTTGATTGGCAAAAAAGAGAAAAAATACTGGCTAACCCGATTTATGAAGAAAATGCCCAGATATTGCCAATTTATCCTGAAACAAAAGGCGTCACCTCCAAATATTTGCGTCGAATCATCAGACCGCTTTTAGAAAAAATAACGGTAAATGATTATTTGCCGGATAATCTTTTAGAGCAAGAAAAACTTTTATCGCTTCCCGAAGCTTTAAAAAACATTCATTTCCCTAAAAACCAAAAACTCTTGGCCATGGCCAAATTGCGCCTGGCTTTTGATGAGCTGCTTTTGATAGCTCTAAGGATGCAAATTTTACGTGAAAATATGCAAAAACAATCTGCCTTAAATATTAAAATTAACAAAGAAATTTTATTAAAATTTACCAGATCACTAAAATTTAATTTGACTAATGCCCAAAGAAAGGCTGCCTGGGAAATCATCAACGATCTTAGCAAAAAAACACCCATGAACAGATTGCTCGAGGGCGATGTCGGCTCTGGCAAAACTGTGGTGGCGCTTTTGGCCGCACTTAATGCTATTAAATCAGGTTATCAAGTTGCGTGGATGGCGCCAACCAGCATCTTAGCCGAACAGCACTTTCAGACTGCCAGCAAATTATTAAAACATTTTGATATTAAAATCACTCTATTAACAGCCAAAAATCACAAAAAATCATTGGCTCATATCAAAAATTCCCAACTTATTATCGGCACTCATGCTCTTATCCAAAAAGGTGTAAGATTTTCCAATTTAGCATTGGTGATTATTGACGAGCAACATCGTTTTGGCGTTAAACAGCGCATGGCGCTGGTACACCAATTACCACAAACAAATAAACCAATTAACACTAACAATATTGGTGGTAATTTGTCTAATAATTCGCGGTCGTTAGTGTTCACACCCCATTTCTTATCCATGACCGCTACGCCTATTCCTCGCACTCTGGCCCTCTCTTTATACGCCGATTTGGATATTTCTATACTCGATGAAATGCCCAAAGATCGTAAAAAAATAATTACCCGCTTGGTAGATTCTATCAATCGCCAAAAAGCCTATGAATTTATCGGCCAGCAAATCAAAACCGGTCGGCAAGTTTTTGTAATCTGCCCTTTGATTGAGGATAAAAGTTCTCAGTTAACAGTAAACAGTAATCAGTTATTTAATATGGAGAAGAAATCCGTGGAAAAAGAATTTGAGAGATTGTCGCAAGAAATTTTTCCAAAATATAAAGTTGCCAAGCTTTATGGCAAAATGAAGGAAGAGGAAAAAGCGAAAATCATGGCCAATTTTATGGCCAAAAAGATTGATATTTTAGTCTCTACTTCAGTTGTGGAAGTGGGCGTGGATGTTCCTAATGCAACAGTTATGGTAATTGAAGATGCCGAGCGTTTTGGTCTGGCGCAGCTGCACCAATTTCGCGGCCGTGTGGGGAGAGGTACACATCAATCATTTTGTTTGCTATTTACCAATGTTTTATCAGAAGAAACCAATCGTCGCCTAAAAGCGCTGGTTGAGTGCAATGACGGATTCAAATTGGCGCAAAAAGATCTGGAGATACGCGGACCAGGGGAGCTGGTGGGCATTGAACAATCAGGTCAGCTGGATTTAAAAATGGCCAAACTATCTGATATAATATTAATTGAGAAAGCGCGAAATTGGGCAAAAAAAATTGTCGGAGATGGGGTAGATAAATACCCGAAGTTAAAAATCAAATTAAAAGAATTTGAAAAATTAAGTCATTTGGAATAATTTCTCATGAAGGAGTGGCTGGAAAAACATAAATTTGCAATTGGAGCAATTTTAATAATCATTACCATCACTGGCGGATTGATACTCATTTGGCAAAAAAGCGCTCTGATGGATTTGATTGGCAAAAACAAAACCACCCAAAATACTGAATTGGAAAATTTGAGAATTGCCTATAATGATTTAAAAAAAGAAAATAGTGAGCTTAAAAATAAAACTTGTGCAAGTTCTGAGAAAGTAGCCGGGGCACAAACAGAAGCGGCCGACATAGAATCAGAGGGAATTGCCGGGAAAATCAATTTAAATAGTTGTTCATTGGAAGAGTTGGACAGTTTGCCTGGCATCGGGCCTGCCAAAGCTCAAGATATTGTGGCTTATCGTGATGCCAATGGCGGCTTTAATTCTACAGAAGAATTAAAAAATGTTAAGGGAATTGGCGAAAAAACTTTTGAAAAATTAAAGGATTTAGTGACAGTAG
The DNA here is from genome assembly GCA_023487325.1 of Patescibacteria group bacterium. Next base: position 4,327 of record JAMDBS010000124.1, on the reverse strand, counting down.
AAGACTAGGAGAAAGTTATCAGTTTTTAGTTAACAGTTTGCGATTGACAATAGCGAGTTCTTCGCCTATAATTACAATAATTAAAAATTTAAAATTTCAAATTAAAAATTAAATAATATGCCGGGGTGGTGGAATGGCAGACACGCTAGCCTTAGGAGCTAGTGGCCGCAAGGCCTTGGAGGTTCAAGTCCTCTCCCCGGCACCATCCGCTATTATGCTTCGCATTAGCAGGATAGGAAATAATATTCAGTAAGTTTTTTCACAGCCAAATCAACTGGGCTGTTTTTTTATTTTAATCCCAGTCTATATCCTTGACATTAGTATCATATAGATGCTATAATTATTCGTTATTGAACATTTAAAATCTGAAAGGTGGGAAAATTCATGAACAAAAATTTAATTTTTGTTTTACTGCTTGTGAGTTTGATGCTGGGGGTTGGTTGCGCAGCCAGTTCAAATGCGGCAGTGAACACTCCTGGATCAAACGGAAACATTGCTGGTTTCTGGCTGGGTTATTGGCATGGTCTGATAATATTGTACGCTTTTGTAGCATCTCTTTTCTCCAATACGATAGGAATTTATGAGGTTCACAATAATGGCGTATGGTATAATTTGGGCTATTTGCTCAGTCTTGGTAGCCTTATTTCAATAAGATTTGCCATTAGCAAACGCTAAATGAAAGGGGTTAATAGCCATGAAATCTTTTGATCGTATTTCAATAACTCCGCAACAAAGAACGGTCAACAGAGCGGCAGAAGATTTACTAGTTGTGAATAGTTATTATTGTTTTGACCCTCCAATTACCGCTACAGGTAGATCCGTTAGAGGAGCTGATTTTTGCCCATCAACTCTTTGCACCTTTAAAACTGCCCAATATCTTGGTAAGAGAGAGGGTTTGTACATTTTTCAAGGTATACCGATTGACGATAAACGCCAGATAAATATCCCCCCTGGCTACGAGGATATCGATCAAGAAGAGATCAACAAAAGATTTCGTCGGTGTTTCTTCAGAGTGGAATTTACCGGCGGCAGCAAAATTACTCTTATTGATAATCTTGATAAATAGTTTTTAAAATTTTCATACTCAAATACCCCACTGGATTTGTCCTTGGGGTATTTTTTCTTGAAAATTTTTTGTAAATCAGCTAGGATATAGGGTATGGGAAAGATGAAAAAAATTGTGGTTATTGGCGGGGGGACTGGCTTGGCCAATTTGCTGGAAGGATTAAAAGCCTATCCATGGCAAATTTCTGCCATTGTCACCATGACCGACGATGGCGCTTCTACCGGCAGACTGCGTCGTGATTTTGGCATTTTACCGCCAGGCGACGTGCGTCAATGCATTATTGCTCTTTCACAAGAGCAAAGTTTGCTGACCAAGCTTTTTCGCTATCGTTTTCGCCGCGGCAAGGGGTTATCTGGTCATAGTTTGGGAAATTTGCTGATGTTGGCTTTAGAAAAAAATACCGGCAGTTTCGCCCGGGCCGTAGAAGAAGCCAGCAAGATTTTAGCTGTTAAAGGCAAAGTTATTCCCGCAACTTTAGAAAAAATAAATCTTGTTTCCACTCACAAAAGCGGTAAACGTATTTTTGGTGAGCACAAAGCATTTTTGGCGGGCAAGCATGATCATATTGTTAAAATTTCATTGGATAAAGCTCAAGTCAAAGCCAATCCCGAAGCAATCAAGGCCATCAAATCAGCAGATATAATTCTTATTGGCCCGGGCAGTTTATATTCCAGTGTCATCGCCAATTTATTAATTAAAGATATTGCCAAGGCCATTGTCAAAAATAATCGAGCAAAAAAGATTTATATCTGCAACGTTTCTACTGAACGAGGCGAAACTCAAGGCTATAGCATTGAGGATCATCTTGATAAATTAATTAGCCATAGTCAACCGAAAATTATTGATTATTGTTTGGTAAATAATAAAATTATTAAAACCACTAACAAAGAATATAAATTAGGTGAGATAAGAAATATTACCACCCAAGAATCAAAAATTGGCAGAGTAAAAATTATTTTAGCTGATATTATCAGCGCTAAGAATCCTCTTTATCATGATTCAAAAAAAATCGCCAAAATCATCCAAAAAATCTCCCAAGAAAAATAAAGTAATTGCCATTGTCGGGCCTACGGCTTCTGGCAAAACTGATTTAGCGATTTTTTTAGCAGGAAAATTTTCCGGTGAACTTATTTCCGCTGATTCTCGGCAAGTATATCGTGGCATGGACATTGGTACCGGCAAAGACAAATCTTATCCGCAACATTTAATTGATGTTTGTGATCCACAGGATCAATATTCTGTGGCTGAATTTCAAAAGGCTGCCTACAAAATTATTTTTGATTGTTTTAAAAAAAACAAACTTCCTATTCTAGTTGGCGGCACGGGCTTATATATTAATGCGGTCCTACAAGGTTACCAAATACCTAAAACCAGTCTTGCTTTGAGAGCAGAGCTTGACAAGCTTGCTGACAAAGACTTGTTTACGCAACTAAAAAGCTATGACTTAAATTCTTACAATAAAATTGATCATGCCAATCGACGCAGAGTTCTCAGAGCTTTAGAATGCGCCATAGTAAATAAACGACCGTTAAGTGAATACAAACAAAAAAAACCAGATTTTCAATATTTAATTTTGGGCATAGACTTGCCGCGCCAAAAATTATACGATAGAATTGATCAGCGAGTGGATAAGCGAATCAAACAAGGCATGATAGAAGAAGTAGAAAATTTAATGAAACAAGGCATTTTGTTTGAGAGATTGCAGAGGTTTGGTTTAGAATACAGAATTATTAGCGATTACCTCGTCAAACTGAAAACTGTAAACTGCTCGCCTGCCGACGAGGCAGGCAAACTGGCGACTCGTAATGAAATGGTGGAGAAGCTAAAATTTAGAATACATGATTTCGCCCGTAGGCAGCTGACTTGGTTTAGGAAAAATAAAGAAATTAATTGGATTAAAAATAAAAAAGAAGCCGAGAAGTTAACAAAATCTTTTTTAAATTAATCAGCACATTAAAAAGGTGGTGAGAAGGTTGAGTCCAAGAATCAATATTTGGGTGTTTGAAAAGCCCGCAACCTTAAAAGAGGTTAAAACTGCTATTGCCCTTTGTGCACAGGCTAAAGGTCTAGGCATTCCGGTTAATAGAACCTATTCGCAATTAGCAGTTATGAAGCAAGGGCCAATAAGAGAATTTTGCGGTGTTATGAGGAGACAAATTTATCAGAAACAACACGAAAGGGTGTGAGATTGATGGTAGATTTTATAATCTTTGGTTTCGAAGTAATCGTATTTATAATTGCCAGTTATCTCGGTATACGTAACCTTTTTACCAAACACAACAACGGAGGTGAAAGCCATGAGTGATTTTATGGAAGAGTATATGAGCGATGGTTTGATGGGTGCAACTTATGTAACTCATGTGCCTAGCAATTTAGTAGAAACAGTCATAAATTGCTTTAAGAAATGTATCTCTTCTTCTTACTTATTGTGGGTAATGGACGAGATGGGCTGTGAAGATGAAAGAATATGGCTTTTTGCCATTAAGATGGAAGATGAGGACAAATATTGGAATCTGGGGTTCATGTTGATCTCTGTTGACTTATCTTTCGCCGAAAATTTAGAAATATTAAACATTATCGTGGGTCAACTGCAGGAGATATTTGAACTGCGATTTGCTCAATTGGTGGCAACCAATGCCAGATGGGATGGAGAGATAATAAAAAATTTCCATTATAAAAAAATTGACAACTAACCAACGAGCTTGAAAAATAAAAATCCAAGCTCGTTTTTATATTATATTTAAAGATCGGAAATTTTTACCATTTGGTAACCGCGACTCTTAATCTCATCAATAATCGCTGGCAAGGCTTTGGCGGTTTCTGAGAAATTGACCACGCTGTCATGCATTAATATTTTTGACTCGTCTTTTACCAACATCTCTTGATAAAAATGATTTTTACTGATATAATCAAACCGATTCGCGAGATGCTCTTTAACTTATGAAAGTGAGGACACATTCATGGTGTATGTAATTATTATGATAGTGGTTGTCGGGCTGTTTGTGTTTTTTAAGATTTGGAATGATCGGCCGAATTGGAAACCCACAGACAAAGTCCATTGTCTTGAGTGCGGCGGGAAAGTGGAATTTTGGATCCATTATGAAGATGATCCATCCATGATTCCAGGAGAAATTACGGCAGATTATATTAAAAAAATATACTTTCGCTGTCAGAGTTGCGAAAAAGAATGGGTTGCTGAAAACCCCGATGAGTATAATTTCCTTCAATAATGAGAAAAATCTTTTTACTAAGATTTGAGAA
>JAMDBS010000134.1 GCA_023487325.1 Patescibacteria group bacterium | reverse complement strand
AGTGTAGCGATTTATATTTCTTTTAAACTCGGGTTTCCTGTTTTTATTAGCTATTTGGCCGGAATATTGGCAATTCCAGGCCATATCTATCCATTTTATCTGCGATTTCGCGGTGGCCAAGGCATGGCTACTGCGATTGGATTATTGATCTATTTTTCTATCACGCTATTATTAAAAAACCCGATCATAGATTTTTCTAATGCTATTTATTCCTTAATAGTAATCCTTATTTTTGCGCTAAGTATTTTTTATATCACCAAAAGAGGCGAGATCGTTGGCATATTTAGTGTTCCGGCAGCAACAATTTTGTTATTATTAAACTTTCAGCTAAATCCTGAATTATTGGCTTTAGTTCTAGTTTTAATAATTATTTTTGTTGTACAAATTTATAATGTAATTAAAAAGAAATTAATTGTGCTGGGAAAAAATAAAAGTCAGTTTACTAGCTGGCGAACGTGGCTAAGGCCACTGGCAATGGTTATTCCTATTGCTTTGTTTTTTCTGCCGAAAAATATTATTTTAATAGTTGTTGGGAGTATTGCCTTATTTTTTATTATCATCGATCTGGTCAGATTATTTTTTCGCCAGATTAATCAATTTCTCTTTCAAAGAGTGTCTGGATTTTTAAAACGCAAAGACACGCGCCGGTTTTCTTCGATGACTTTTTTCCTAACAGCCATATTTATTATTATCTTGGTTTTTCCGCAGAGCATCGCTATCGCTAGCGTGTTGTTTTTAATCTTTGGCGATCTGGCGGCAAAATTTTTTGGCTTATTATACGGTAGAACAAAATTTTTAACCAAAACACTTGAAGGCTCTTTAGCTTATTTTGTCTTTGCTTTATTAATCGCTTTTATTTTTACATTCTTTGCGCCAATTCTTTTTTGGATTTTAATTTTAGGCGCACTTTCTGCCGCTGTAATTGAAACTATTTCAATTTTTGGTATTGATGATAATTTCACAGTTGGCCTCGTTTCCGCTGCTATAATGTTGGCATTTTCTATTATAACCTAATTTAGACACACTATATCAATTTGCCGTCTTTGATTTGAAAAGTCATTTGGGCCTGATTTGAAAGCGCATTATCATGAGTAACGGCAATGATAGTGGTTTTTTTAGATTGAGCTAATTTTTTTAAAAGCTCGACAATAATTTTTCCCTGCACAGTCTTTAATGCGATAAGCATTACCAGTGCCATAGCAATACTAACTCCTAAAATAAAAATAATAGAAAAACTCCGTATGCCATTACGAAAGACGTCTTTAGTGCCGCGATAAATTGCTCCCATTTTGCTCCGTTGTGATTTAATTATATTTGCTTAATTTAAATAATATTAACACTGACTTAAAAACAGCTTAAAAAAAGAAAAAAGACCAGCGTGGAGGAGAAACACTGGTCTTCTAAAATTAATAATATTAAACTTAACTGAAAAATTGCTTAAGTATTTTTTATGGGTATTTTAATCCTAAATTCGGTGCCCTTGCCGGGCTTACTAAAAACACCTATCGTCCCGTTATGCAAATCAACAATCTGTTTGGCAATAGAAAGACCCAAGCCATAGCCTTGAATTTTTTCCTTCGAGCGCGAGCTATCAGCCCGATAAAATCGATTAAAAATATATGGTAAATCAGACGATTTAATACCAATACCCCGATCTTTAATTTTAATTATTACCCAACTGCCCTCTTTAACGATATCAATATTAACTATTGCGCTTTTGGGGCTGTATTTAATGGCATTATCAATAAAAATAATGAATAACTCAACCAAACTTTCCCTATCGCCAATAACATAAATATTTTGCAAATTATTTTTAAATTTAATTGATTTATGGGTGGCGATTTTTTCTAATTTTTCATATGCCTCAGCAACGACATCAGAAAGAGAAATTTTACTAAATTGTGTTTTGGGCCGTTCTTCGTATCGAGCCAATTTTAATAAAGCATTAGATAACGATTCCAGCTTAGAAATTTCTTCCAAATTGCTAGCGAGTAATTTTTTAGCTGTATTTAAATTTAATTTTTTGTCGCGCAAATTTACTTCGATTTCCGATTTCATAGCTGTAAGCGGCGTTCGCAGTTCGTGCGAAGCATCAGCGGTAAAGGGGTTTTGCGCCAACATAGCTTCTTCGATCGGCTTCATTGTCTTTCGCGCCCAAAAATAACTTGTTACAGACGAAAGGATTAAAATTAAAATATTAAAATACACTAAATTAGTAATAAGATGCGATTTGCTTTCCCGTAGTTGATCGGCGCGCATGTTCTCTAAATTTTGCAGGCCTTGGTTAAAAAAATCATTAAGCGGCAAACCGCGAATTGTGATAGTTTGCCGAGAAAGACCCCGGTCGATTTCATTAAAAGATATATTATAAATCGCTACACTAAAAATTGTGCTAATTAGCATAATAATCGAGACATAAAAAACTGTTATTTTTAGATACGCTAGCTTAAAATGCATACTATCCCTTATTTATAGCGATTTTATAGCCAAAACCACGCGCCGTTTGAATTAAGGCAGGTTTATTTTTAAATGGCTTATCTATTTTATTGCGTAAATACCCAACAAAAACTTCCACGGTGTTGGGTAAAATATCCGCATCATAATCCCATACATGATTAATTATATTGTCTTTGGTTAAAATCCGGCCGGCATTGCGCATTAGATACTCGAGCAAGGCAAATTCTTTACTGGATAATCGAATCTTTTTATTGCCCCTTATTACATCAAAAGTAACAGTATTAAGCTCGAGATCGCCTGTTTTTAAAATATTCTTAGAAACTTGCTGGGGTCGACGCAGCAAGGCGCGTACTCGCGCCAAAAGCTCCTCAAAAGCAAATGGTTTAACCAGGTAATCATCAGCGCCGGCATTTAATCCTGCTACTCTATCTTCTATTTTGTCTTTAGCTGTTAAAATTAGAATTGGGGTGTTATTTTTCTTTTCACGTAAGGCTTGGCAAATTTTAATGCCATCGACTTCAGGCAACATTCGATCTAAGATTATTAGATCGTAATCGATAGTCAAGGCTGAGCCAAGACCATCTTTACCGTTTAAAGACACGTCAGCAGCATATGATTCTTGTTCTAAGCCCCGCTTAATAGCGTGAGCAATTTTATAATCATCTTCAATAATTAATATCCTCATATATCTATATTATACGTTAAATCATGAAAAATAGCTGAGAACTTATTTTTTTCTAATTATGACAATTGGGGTTAGTTCGTCGGCTTGCCCCATCGGGTTATCGTGTAGTATTTTTCTAATTTCATCTTTGGTTGATAGGACTTTTTTGCTCATTCCCAGAACTTCAGTATTGATATTATTGGCGTCAACTATTATACATGGGATGTTAAATTTGTCTTCAATTTTTTGACAAACTCCGTCGGGATTGTCTGGCCCTAGCATAGCGAATTCATCAAATGGCTTGATGGCATCGGGGTTAAAACCGTCAATTTCAGAAATTTTATGCCCGGCAATTCGATAAAAATCGCCTCGACGGCCGAAAAGACGCGTAATGCCGCCTAAAATCATGGCCAGTAGTATTCGCCACCAGCCAGCTTGATAAATTGCTACTTGCATTTTATATGGGCTAGAATAACCAATATCATTTTTGTATTTCGTTACGCCCGAAACCACTAATTTTGCCAATAAGCCTGGATGCACTGCCGATTTATGGATTACTCGGCCCTGAGAAATCGTCACAAATTTTTCCGAAATAGCGATAAAATCACCCGACTTAATTTGCGGAATAACTTTTTCCTTAATAATAGGCAAAATTGGTTCTTTAATATGAATTAGATGAGTTTTGATCGGCTGTCGAGTATATGCTAACATAAAAATAGTTATAAGTTGGACAGCAACTAGCGACTATCGTCTTAATGTCTAGCGTCTATTTTATTTCAAATAATCTTTCAATCTTTCCGATTGTTCGTGTTTTTTAAGCTTCTGCAACGCCTTAGCTTCAATTTGGCGAATGCGTTCGCGGGTAACGCCAAATTCCTTGCCTACTTCTTCTAATGTATGAGTTTGTCCATCTTCTAATCCAAACCTGAGTTTTAATATTTTTTGCTCACGCGGGGCCAGTGTTTGGATAAATTCGCCGATATGTCCTTTGAGAATTTGGTAAATTGCTACTTCATCGGGCGACATATTCTCTTTATCTTCGATAAAATCGCCCAATTTTGAGTCTTCTTCTTCGCCCACTGGGGCTTCCAGCGAAACAGTTTCTTGGGAAATTTTAATGATATGTTCAACCTTATCTAGCGGCAAATCCATTTCAGCAGCAATTTCTTCTGGCAAAGGAGGGCGGCCCAAGTCTTGCACTAATTGACGCTGAGTACGAATCATTTTATTAATTAGCTCAACCATATGGACGGGAATTCTAATAGTCCTGGCCTGATCGGCAATAGCGCGCGTAATGGCTTGACGAATCCACCAAGTTGCATAAGTAGAAAATTTATAGCCTTTACGAAAATTAAACTTTTCAACTGCCCGAAGCAAACCAGCGTTGCCTTCCTGAATTAAATCAAGCAAAGAAAGACCGCGACCAATATATTTTTTGGCAATAGAAACAACTAAGCGCAAATTCGCTTCAATAATTTTTTTCTTTGCTACCTCATCGCCGGCTTCCGAGCGTTTTGCCAAACGCACTTCTTCTTCGGTGGTAAGCAAAGGAATCTTACCAATTTCCCGTAAATACATACGCACTGAATCATTAGAAATTTCCGAAACTTCGGGTAATTTTTCTTCGGTTTTACCACCAACTTGCAATAGCTTCTGGGCTTCCTTAACCTCGATTCCCTCTCTAGAAAACATGTCATATAAAGCATCAACAAGCGGAATTTTTTTTTCTGGCTCCGGAAAACACTGCAAAATCTCTTGGTAGGTTACAAAACCGGTTGCCAATCCCTTTTTTACCAGGCGGTTGACTTCTTCGGGAAATTTAAATTCCTGCAGTGTTTTACGAGCTTTAATAATTCTTTTTTTAGGCATATTGTTTTTGATTATTCACTAATAATGTTTTGAAATTCTTCTAATAATTGTTTCAATTTTTCGATATTTCCTTCTTGTTCGGCTTGAGCAATCTTGTCGGCGTAATTTGATTTAATCGTTTCTCTTTTTTTATTCTGAATATTTTTAGCGCACTGTAAAATTTCTCCTTCAACCTCATCTTCTTTAAGAGAAGGATATTTTTTCTCTATCATTAACTCTAATTCTTTAAGCTGTTTTTGTTCGTCTTTAGACAGCTTTTTTTTCAAGCAAGAATTGATTTGGTTGCAAACCTGACATGATTTAGAATTATCACATTCTGTTTTAGTATAACAGGACTGCAGGAATTTGTAAATTTTCTGCGCCAAGGAATTTTGAGAAAAATCATTATAATCTAGGTCGATAACCACTTTTTCTAAAAATTGGGGAAATTTTAACAATAATATTACCAACAAATCTTCTGTTTCAATTTTTCTTTCTTGATATTCTTTGGTTTGTGGATTTATCGACTTCCCGCCTGCAACGCCTTGCGACGCATGGCGGGCAGGTCCGCTCTCGACTCTTCTCGCCACCGCTTCTTCAATAAATCTTTCTGGTACGGCCAATTTTTTTGCCAACTGCTGGATATAATGCGCTCTTTCAATATTATCCGTAATTTTTTGCATTATCGGGATCAACTGCTTGGCAATATTTTTTTTATCAATTGAATTGTAATTGTCACCTTTATATTGCGCGAATACTTTATCAAAATACCATTCCACTACCGGTACGGCAGTTTTTACCGCCTTAACCCATACTTTTGGATCTTTTAAGATTGCCTCACCAGCATCTTTAAACTCAGTCGGCAAAACCACTATTTTTAAACTAATTCCCCGCGCCAGCGCCATATTGATAGAACGTTTAACGGCTTGCGTGCCCGCTTCGTCTTGATCAAAAGCAAATAAAATATTATCACTATAACGGGTTAAAATATCCAAATGATTTTCGGTTAGGGCTATTCCCGAAGAAGCCACGGCGGTTTTAACGCCGACCTGGTGGGACAAAACCACATCCATTTGCCCTTCCACGATAAGCGAATACAGCTTTTTTCTGATTTCAGTTTTGGCCTTATTTAAACCATATAAAACACTGCTTTTATGATAAATTGGGGTATCAGGCGTGTTAATATATTTTGGCTCCTGATTTTTTTCTAACGCCCTAGCGCTAAAACCCACTACGTTGTCCATAATATCAAAAATCGGAAATACAAGACGATTTCTAAAGTTTTCCGGACTACCGGCTTGGCGAATTTCTGCCGCATTAAAACCGCGCTTAATTAAAAATTTGTACAAAATTGAACTGTCGGGAGCATAACCAATTTTAAATTCATTAATTGTTTGCTGATTTACGCCGCGTTTTTTTAGATAACCTCTGGCGTTTTGCGCGTATTTAGCTTCGAGTAAAATTTTATGATAAACTTCAGCGCTAATTCTGTTAATCTGATAAATTTGGCTTTTAATATTTTTTTCTTTTTGGTATTCCTCTTTTGATTTACTGGTTTTTAATTCTACGCCGGCGCGTTGAGCTAAAAGTTCTAAAGCTTCACGAAAATTTAACGCTTCCAATTCCATGACAAAACCAAAAATATCTCCGCCTTTACCGCACTAGACGATAGGCACCAGTTGCTTGTCGGGAGAAACCATAAAAGAAGCAGTTTTTTCCTGATGAAAGGGACAGTTGGTTTTATAATTGGCGCCAGCTTTTTTAAGCGTCACATATTGGCCGATAAAATCCGCCACATTTATTCTTCTTTTTATTTCTTCAACTTCATCCATATATTCCTTATTTACTAATAATTACGAATTATTATCCCCACAGTGGCCCCTGCGGGACATCTTACAAATTATTACAAATAAACCAGCATCCACAAACAAACAACTGGTGCCTATCGTCTAGTGTCTAATTCAAGATTATAATACTTCTTTCAATTACGCAAATGCTATCTTGAAATTAGAAGTAATGTATCTTATAATACAATAGAAATATGGAGAGGTCGCATAGTGGCCTAGTGCGCGGGCTTGGAAAGCTCGTATACCGCAAGGTATCGAGGGTTCGACTCCCTCCCTCTCCGCCATACTAATTCAAAATCTAAACAATGTGATTAAATTAAAAAGAGTTTACGAAAAAGTAGAGGAAAACGATGGCTTTAGAATTCTTCTCGATAGATTGTGGCCTCGCGGTGTATCTAAGGAAAAGGCTAAGCTAGATCTATGGCTCAAAGAAATTGCGCCAAGTACTGAGCTTAGAAAGTGGTTTGGACATGATCCAAATAAATGGACGGAATTTCAAAAAAAATACAAATTAGAAATCATGGCGAACAAAGAAGCTTTCGATCAGTTGAAAGAAATTGCAAAGAAGATAAAAAATATTACACTTCTTTATGCAGCAAGGGATGACAAACATAACGAAGCGATTGTTATTAAGAATCTGTTAGACGATTAATTAAAAAACTATAAGCCGGGGTTCCAGACCGACATGTCCCGCCAAATATTTTGTAAACAATTTAATTAGTGAAATAATTAAGAAAGGAGCTTAATCATGGAAAATGAACCCAGACAAGAACAAAAAGAATTGCAAATAAATGTAGTACCTGCCGAACAAGGATTAGGTGCAAAAAATTGTATTGTAATTCCCGAAAACGCGACGCCAGATGATATGTTAGAAATAATAAGCATGGCAACAAGCAACAAAGCTATAAAAATTAATGAGGACGAAGCCGGCGATGATTTATATGTAATTCAATTCCCAAACGACAAGCAAGAGTTCATAGACCAAGATAGCTTAGCTGCTAAATTGAGAGAATTGTCGGGCAATCATGCAGAATAAATATAAATATTAATACAGTATTGAATTAGGTTGTATGAAAAATAAGATGAAAATATAATTTTAAAATAAGAAAAAATAAAAACGAAACCAGCTGTTGGAAAAATATTGAGGGAAATTTAAAAAAGTTATTGAAAAAGCCAAATATAATGCGGTTAAAATTATTGACCCGTTAATATTTCCAAAAGTATTTAGCGACGTTGTAAATTATACTGAAAAAAATTAAACTTTCAAATGGATTAATTTACTATGATTGAAAATAGCATTGTTTATAGAAATCTCAAAAAGTATAATTTCTTCAGAATGTCAAAGTCCGAGGGCGCGCTCATATGGGATATGAATGGCAAAAGATATATTGATTTTACGTCAGCTTGGAATGTTACGAATCTGGGCTGGAATAATCCCGAAGTGAACGAAGAGATTGCCAAGCAAACAAAGAAAAATGTCCAAGGACTTTTGTGGGGTTCCGACCCGATTCAGGAGGAATATGCCGCAAAACTTACTGATGCTTTACCTAAAAAGCTTGATGCCTGCACAAAGGCAACGGGAGGCACAGAGGCCATTGAAGAGGCGATGAAAATAGCCCGAGCTGCAACTGGAAGGAAAAAGATTATTGGTTTTAAGGGTAGTTATCACGGACAATCATTGCATCTTTGGCGTTAGGATACTCTCCGCAAATGGTAGGACGTATCGCGCCCATGGTTCCGGAAATCATTCAGTTGGAATTCCCGACAGAAAAACTGGGCGAAGCAAATTTTATAAAATTTATTTCTGATTTAGAAAAGTTACTGGCGAAACGCGATGTCGCCGCATTTGTTACCGAACCGGGAATTATAACTGGTTGGGGATCAACATTGGTTGCATACCCTGGTTTTTTAAAGGCGGTACGTAAAACCACTGAGAAGTACGGTACTCTTCTGATTGTCGACGAAGTTGGCACGGGGTTTTCCCGAACTGGAAAACTTTTTGCGATTGAACATGAAAATGTCGTACCCGATATGCTTTGCCTGGCTAAAGGAATTTCAAATGGTGCAGTGGCGATTG
>JAMDBS010000183.1 GCA_023487325.1 Patescibacteria group bacterium | reverse complement strand
TCAAATTTCATTTGCAAAAATAATGTCTTGTGGAAGCATAATATGCGTTTATAACTTGTTTTCTTTTGCATATTTCATAGCCATCAGATTTTGGAATATCTCCAATCTTAATCCCTCATGTGGTGCTTCCAAAGGAGAAACTGTCTTCACCGTAACAGTCAACAATGAACCGCAGCTGCAAGTTGGAATTTTGCAAACTGCAAGTATGGTCACGCTACCTCCTAATGGCACATCTGCAATCATAAAATGTTCTTCTTTTGGATCTGGTAAAAGATGCACAAAGATAATAGAATTATTGGAAATTAGTTCCGAGGGATCGATCTTTGGCGCATTGCCACAAACAGGGCAAAACGCATTAATTACTAGCACCGAGTTATCCCTCTCTTTTAAATCAGCCATTTTCGCACCTCTTTTCCAAAATTAATTACTACGTGCTTTGCAAAAATAACGCCGTAATCGACACAGTACCAGATACAAGACGCTGGTTGACGCCCAGATAGCCATTGATGGAAATGCTTGGTGCAACAGATTGTCGTCACAAAGACTGTAAGCCAACCACATGCAGCATGGGATATAAACCACACATGCAATCATAGTGGCTAGTAAAACCAACAAGACAAGCTCTGAAATCTTGCCTGTTGTTTTTCTCATAGCATCGCGATTAAACCGCATTGTTTTCGCCTCCTTTTAATGAAACTAGATAATCAAACAGCATAAGTGGGCTTGAAACTATAATTGCAATCAAAGCCAAAGTTTCACACAACAAAGCTCTCATTCTTTTCTCACCTACTTTTCAATGTGCTATTTAGAAAGTATTAATCGTGCAATCTCTTTGGCTGCATCTGGCTGAGCAAATTTGCCGATTTGAGCAGACAGTTCCTGCATCATTTTTTTATCAGCCAAAATTAGATTGATAATATCCAATAAACTCTCTTCTGTCAAGGCGGGCTCGCGTAAAACTACCGCAGCATTGGCCTTTTCCAAGATTTTTGCATTGGCTTCTTGGTGATTGTTGGCCGCTGAAGGCAAAGGAATAATTATGGCCGGCTTTTTCAAAAATGCCAGTTCAGAGATAGTATTGGCGCCAGCGCGGCTGATAACCAAATCAGCCTTTTTCATCATTTCCGGCATTTTGTCGCTAAACTCATATAGCTCATAATTTGGCCAATTATTTTTTCTTAGCCATTCATAGTCATTTTTTCCCGCTAAATGAATTATATGGTATTTTTTGGTTAATTCAGCCAACATTGAAGCAATTATTTGATTAATAAATCTTGCCCCCTGGCTTCCGCCGGTAATTAGAATAATGGGCAAGTCAGATTTATTGTTATATTGTTTTATTGTTATATTGTTAAATTGTTTACGGACGGGGTTGCCGGTAAAGACAATTTTATCAAGCGGCAGATCAGGATAATTCTCTGCCGGGAAACCGACGCAAATTTTCTTAGCCAATTTTGCCTCCCAACGATTGGCTGAACCTATAATTACATCTGATTCGTGAACGATGATAGGTTTGCCTAAAAGCCAGCCAGCCAAAACAACCGGAAATGTTACGTAGCCGCCTTTGGCAAAAATTATATTTGGTTTAAATGATAAGATTATTCCCAGGGATTGAAAAAAACCAATTAAAATTTTAAATGGGTCAATCAAATTTTGCCAAGAAAAATAGCGGCGATATTTGCCGCTTGATACCGAGCCATAAGCAATCCCTTGCCTCTGAGCCATAGCTCTTTCCATTGCCAAACCTGACCCCACATATAGAATCTCGGCCTTGCGTTCTTTCAGCCCCTCAACCACTGCCTCCAGCGGCATCACATGCCCACCCGTCCCACCACCAGTTACTAGTATGCGCTTAGAGCTTAGAGTATAGGGCATAGTGATATTATCCAGTTTTGAGTTTTTAGTTGCCAGCCCGCCATCGCTACGCGAAGGCGTTGCGGGCGGGTATTTTGTATTATGTATTATGGTTTTCTTATTCATAAATATTATACTTTATACGTGATACTTAATACTTAATACTTGATACTTATTTGTTTGCCTGTTTGGAAATATTTGTCAAAATTCCCACTGCGGCCAATAAAATTACCAAAGATGAACCGCCATAGCTGATAAATGGCAAAGGCACTCCAGTTAAAGGCATAATGCCGGTCATGGCCGCAATATTGATAAAGGCCTGGATCACAATCCAAGAAGTAATGCCAACCGCCATAAGCCTGGAAAATGCATCGGGCGCATTTTTAGCAATTTTAAAGCCGCGCCAGGCGATAAGAATAAATGCGATAATCACCAAGCTGGCGCGCAGAAAGCCCAATTCTTCCATAATAATGGCAAAGATTGAGTCGCTGTGCGCCTGAGGTAAATATAAATATTTTTGTTTTGACTGACCAAAGCCTAAGCCAAACAAACCGCCTGTACCAATAGCCAATAGGGCTTGATTGATATGATACCCGGCACCCAAGGCTTCTTTTTCAGGGTTTAAAAAAGTCAAAAACCTCTGCATGCGATATGGCGCGCTTTTAATTAAGATGACGAAAAATCCAATAATCGAAGCTAACCCCAAAGTTAAATGTTGCCAAGATGCGCCAGCAGCAAAAAAGATGATAGTGGCAATACCGGCAATTACTGACAAGGTGCCCATATCCGGTTCTTTAATGATTAAAAAAGCAATTATGGCCAGTATAATCACAAAAGGCAAAAAGCCTTTTTTCAAATCCTTCACTCCTTCGCCTTTTTTAGAAAGCCAAGCAGCCAAATAGATAATCAAAGTTAATTTAGCAATTTCTGAAGGCTGAAAAAACAATGGCCCGATATCAATCCAGCGGTGCGCGCCGCCGATTTCCTTGCCGATCCCCGGCACAAATACCAAGATCAAAAGTATCAAAGTAGCAACCAACATCCACAAAGCATATTTCTGCCAAAAACGATAATCAATCTTGGCAAAAATAAACCAGACAACCACCCCAATTACTAAAGAAATTGCTTGTTTATTTAGATAATATGAGTTGTAGCCAAAAATTTCGTAAGAGCTGACCACCGAGGAAGAATAAATCATCACCAAACCAAAAACTGCCAGAATAAAAACCAGCATGATCAAGAAATAATCCGGTCGGGCAACATGTTTGCGAAAACGCTCAAGAGACATAATGTATTAATCTCCACGAATCTTATTATCACGAATATTACGAATGAGAAAATTTGTATAATTTGTGCAAATAAATTTGTGGGGCTTATTTCAATATTTTTTTACTGCAGATTTAAACTGTTCCCCTCTATCTTTATAATTACTAAACATATCAAAACTGGCTGAAGCCGGAGAAAGCAGCACCACATCCCCTTTTTTTGCCTCTTTCCCCGCCACCTTGATAATTTCACCCATATTCTTACAATTTTCAATAATTTTTATGTTCTTCAGTCCCTTTGTTCTTTCGTTCCTTTGTTCCCTTGTTTTAATGTTTAAATGTTTAAACGTTTTAATGATTTTCGGTCCCGTCAGCCCAATCGCAATAACCGTTTTCACAGAACTATTAGCGATAGCCTCGTCTAATTTCGAATAATCCGATCCTTTTTCCGAACCACCGACAATCAAGACAATCGGCTCGGTAAATGATTTGATGGCGGCGATGGTGGTGTCCGGCGTGGTAGAAAATGAATCATTATAATATTTAACACCATCTATCTCTTTGACGAATTCCAAACGATGTTCTAATCCTTTAAATTTTGGCACAACCTGTTTGATTGCTTCAACCGATGAACCGGCCAAATAACTTGCCGTGACAGCCGCGCAGATATTTTCTAAATTATGCTCCCCTCGCAATATTATATCTTTGGTTTTGCAAATCTCATATTGACCGCTCTTTGTCCGTAATATTATTTTTCCGTCAAGCGCATACGCCCCCAAATCCACTGGTTTTCTTCTGGAAAAATACCAATCATTTTTAGTTGGCGAAATAGCAGCAAATTCAAAACTGGTTAAATAGTCCAGATTAATTATGGCAAAATCATCTTGGCCCTGCCAACGCACGATATTGGTCTTGGCTTCAATATATTCCTGCTGATCTTGATGATAATCCAAATGATCTGATTTTATATCCAGCACAACCGCAATATTGGGGCTTTTAATCATGTCCTGCAATTGAAAACTGGATAATTCCAAAACTACAATATCGTCCTTGATCAATTTATCCAAAAATTCAATCGGCGCATTGCCAATATTCCCACCGAGAAAAATATTAGGGCTATTAGCTATTAGCTTTTGCCTGCCTGCCGGCAAGGCAGGGCTGTTAGACGATTTGGATTTTGAGCTTTGAATTTGATTGGAAATTTGAGCTTTGAGCTTTGAATTTTGAGTTAATATTTCAAATATTAACGAGGAGGTTGTTCCCTTCCCCTTAGTCCCTGTCACCCCAATAATTTTTGCCGGGCAGAGATCAAAAAATAATTTAATCTGTGAGCTAATTTCAACACCTATTTTTTTAGCTTGCTGAATCTCTGGTGCTAAATATGGTATCCCCGGCGTGCGAAAAACAATATCAAATTTATCCAAATTTTTTAAATAACCTTGACCTAATTGATAATTGATAATGGATAATGGATAATTTTTACTTAAAATTTTAGATTTTGCCCGCCTGCCGGCGAGGCAGGAATTTTGGATTTGTTTAGGATTTAGAACTTCGGATTTAGGATTTTTGTCGCAGATAGTTATATTGTTCGCGCCATGTTTAATTAGCCACTTCGTGAGTGCTTGATTTTCAATACCATATCCCAAAATAGCAATCCTCTTGCCTAAAAATTCTTTTTCCATAGCTACATTATAACAAAAAAATCCCCAAAACTGAAGGATTGTGTTTAGAAATTAGGAATTAGAAATTAGACATTCCACCGAAGGTGGGCTAGCCTCTGCCGATTAGGGCTACTGCAAGTCCTATGATAGCAAAGACAAATGAGATAATCCAGAAACGCATGGTGATTTTTGGCTCTGGCCAACCCAAAGCCTGAAAATGATGGTGAATTGGCGCAGACAAAAATACTTTTTTCCCATGCCGTAATTTCTTGGAAACTATTTGAATAATAGTAGATATGGCCTCGATAACTAAAACTATGCCGATTATGGGCAAAACTATCACCGAATTAGTTAAAAATGCCACCACGGCCAAGGTCATGCCCAAAGCAAACGAACCTGTGTCGCCCATGAAAAATCGCGCCGGGTAAATATTAAACCACAAAAAGGCCAAAAGCGAGCCGGAGATAGTGCCGCAAAAGGCAGCCAAACCGGGTTTGTCTTGTGCTAAGGCAATGACCGCGTAGGCGCCAAAACATGCCATCATGGTGCCGCCCAAAAGACCATCAAGGCCATCTGTTTGATTGGCAGAAAAAGCTGTAAGCACACAAACGCCGATAAATAAAGGAATATACCACCAGCCCAGTTCGATATTAAACGGCAGATCAAAATAATTCCCGCCCGGGATATGAATAGCCGACCAGCCCAGCTTGGAGTAAAACCACCAGGCGCCCAAAGCGGCAATGGCCGTGTAGAGAATAAATTTATAGCTAAATTTCATGCCTCCCTTGTTGGGTCCGATACCAAAAACATTCATCAAATCATCCAGTGCGCCAATAATTCCGCAGGCTACCAGCACAAATAGCGGCAGATAAGTTTCCGCGCGGTCAAGATTAAAAATCAAAGTTATAGCGGCCGCAGTGATCCAGATTAATAGCCCACCCATGGTTGGTGTGTTTTCTTTACCCTTATGGTATTTATAGAAAAAAGTGGCTTTTTTATCATCCAAACCTTTTTCGCGGATACGCTTGCCGATTTTATTTTTATATAAAAAATTGGTCAGTACCGGCGTCCAAAGGATCGCCAAAATAAAGGCCAAAGCCGTCAGAAAAAAGGCATTTGAAAGATAATTGGGATTAAGTAAAATTTGTTCCATGATTTTTATAATGTATTAATCTCCACAAATATTTTCACACAAATTATACAAATTATTCGCAATATTCGTGTAATAAAATTCGTGGGGTTTATTGCTTTGCCACTTTTTCCACCACTCTCTCCATCTCCATCGCTCGCGAACCTTTCACTAAAATTATATCCCTATTCTCAAGTTTACTCAAGAGGTAATATCCTGCTTCAAAAGAATCTTTAAAATTATTCTCTTCTGATATTTTTTTAAATTCCGGCCCAACAGTAATTAAAATATCGGCAATTTCTTTGGCTTGATGATAAATCTCTGCATGAGCATTACCCGACAAATCTCCCAACTCCCGCATATCACCCAGAACAATAATTGTTCTGGAATTTTTAATTTTTAATTTTAAATTTTTAATTTTCTTGAAGGCTAATTTCATGGAGAGCGGATTGGCATTATAGGTATCGTCTATAATTGTAGTGTTTTTAATGCCTTTAATAATATTTGATCTGCCAGATAGCGACTGATAATTTTCCAGCGCCTTGTTCATTTCCTTTTCAGACAAATGATAAATTTTGCCAATGAGTTTGGCAATCTCCTTATATGGCTCAAGGCTCTGATCGTCAAAATTGCTGATTTTGGCCTGTGATTTAGTTGCGATAATTTTATTATAAGGATTATTTTTGCCAATAATTCCCATGCCATCTTTGGGCAAACTCTCAATTAGATATCTCTTTTCTTTAGCCACGTTGTCTATTGATTTAAAAAATTGGGTATGAGCAGCGCCAATAGCAGTAATCACTGCGATTTTTGGCTTGGCAATAGTCAATAAATATTCGATATCACCAGGCTTGTCAGCGGCATATTCTAAAATAAGAATTGAGCTGTGAGCAAGCGGGTTGAGCGAGGGTATATTTGCGCGGAAAAATGCGGCTATTAGAACAAACGGCCAAGCAAAAACTACTGGTGATTTTTTAAAGCCTAAAATGGCCAAAGGAAGACCAATTTCCGTATTGAGATTTCCTTCAGATTTTTTGACTTGACCTTGATATTTTTTACTATCATTTAATACTTTAAATACTGCTTCTTTGGCCGAACTTTTACCGGCGCTACCAGTAATACCAATAATATCCAATTTGCTGTTGGATAGCACTTTCTTGGCCAAATTTTTCAGTATTTTTTCTACAATTTTTTTCATACCCAGTATATCAACTTTAAAAAATTATTATGTTTATTGTATTTTTATTGGTAAGTCTTCGATAATTGGTATTCAATCAAAACCATTACAACCTTTTACGCCAGCAATAATTTATAAAAAATACATTAAAAGTTGAATTACTGGGCATAACATAAAATTATAGCAAATATTAACAGCTTTGTATATAGTTCAGAGGAATATTTTTTATGAAGAGCCGGATTCGCGAGCTATCAAATTTACGAACTATCTTTGTAATAAAGTGAAGTAAATTTAGAAGCGAACGAATAGGTTGGCTAGGGCGGCCGGGAATAAAAAATATTCTTCTGAACTAAAAATAAATTATTTCGTCGGTTTTATCTGATAATAATTTACCAGCCACTGGGCAATCTCACCAAAAATCGGCGCGGCAGAACTTTCCGCCCATTCTACATTTTTGGGGTTTTCCAAACGCACAATCATGGCAAATTTTGGGTCTTCGGCCGGCAAAAATCCGGCAAATGAACCAACATGGCGATCTTCATAATAACCGCCCTCCGGCTTGGGAATTTGCGCGGTACCGGTTTTGCCGGCCACATTGTAGCCGGATACCTGGGCTTTTTTGCCATGTCCATTTTCCACTACAGAAACTAGCATCCCACCAAGCTTGGCCGCATTATCAGCAGAAATCACCTCTTGGCCGATTTTCGGTTGGGTGCTAATAATTTCACCGTTTTCCTTAATGATTTTATCTACAATATAGGGTGTGACAAATTTACCGCTATTGGCTATCACCGCATAAGCAGCTAAAACCTGCAAAGGCGTCAAGGAAATACCCTGTCCAAAAGATATAGTCGCCCTGGTGATATCGCGCCAAGATGAGAGTTTGGCCATTGTGCCATTGGTTTCGCCGCTCAAATCAATCCCAGTTTTAGAATTAAAACCAAATTTTTCCAGATATTTATAGAGTTCATCATTGCCGATTTTATCAGCCAGCCAAACCATGGCCACATTATCAGAATTTTCCAGCACCTGCGTCATGGTTTCTCGGCCAAAGGCTTTGTCTTGAGCTGTATGAATCTCATAGCCCTGCACCACAGTCATATTGGAAAACACATCTTCGGTATCTGGCTCGACTTTTTTTGTATCAAGCCCTGCTCCCATGGTCATTGACTTTAAAATAGATCCCGGCTCCCAAACTTTACTGATAGCCGGATTGATAAAAACATCTTGTTTGTCTGTGGCGACTTCATTAAATTTATTAGGATCATAAGAAGGGTAGCTAGCCATGGCTAAAATGCCTCCTGTTTTTGGGTTCATTACAATAATTGAGCCGTTATCTGCTGAATATCTCTCCATGGCTTCTTTTAATTTTGCCTCTACTTGATATTGCACATTGTGATCCACGGTTAAAAGCAAGCTTGAACCATCGCGAATATTTTGGGGTTGATTAATGCTAATTAACCTGCCCCAGGCATCTTTTTCTGCTTTGACTTTGCCGCCTTCGCCTTTTAGCACTGAATCATAGTAGCCTTCAATGCCATAATTGCCAATATTTTCGGCATTAACAAAGCCCAAAAGTTGACTGGCAAAATCACCTTCGGGGTAATAGCGCACATCCTCCGAAGTAATTACTACACCCTCTAAGTTTAAATCCATAATCTTTTGAGCCAAATCCTTTTCAATTTTCTTCTTGAGTGGAGGGATATAAAGCTTGTCATTGTTAATTTTATCAAAAATTTCATTTTTGCCGATTTCCAGTAATGGCGAAAGCGCCTCGGCAATTTTTTCCTTATTTTTCACATTTTTTGGAATAACATTGACATCGTATTTTTCAATATTGGTGGCAAGGGGGTACTTTTCACCATCGGCAAAATCATTAGTTAAAATCTCACCTCTTTTTGGCTCCAAGTTCTTAACTACTGTATGCTGATCTTTGGCTAAAGCCACATATTTTGAATTCTCTATCACTCCTTGTTGAAAAAGTCTTATTAATAAAATCGCGCCCATAACAAAAATAATCCCCATCAGGATATTTATTCTTTTTAGCCAATCATCAGTGTTGCCCTTGGGAATTTTTTGATAATAAGCCATTACTCCCTCGTTATATTTTGGCTTTAATTATTTTTTGCTGTTTCTAAATTTAAATCCTTGACGCCAGCTTTGATTTCATTTAACGATTTTAATCTGACTGTTTCGATTTCTAGGCGCTTATTTTCTTCTTCAATTTTTGATTTTTGATCTTCTAATTCTCTAATCTGGTTTA